>JAOUEE010000060.1 GCA_029858875.1 Acidimicrobiia bacterium | reverse complement strand
CCGTGGGGTACTGCAGCGCTGCCTCCCGCGCCGCGACAAGCTGTCGCGCGAGCTCGCTGCGGGTCGCGGCGTCGAGCGGCTCGTCGGGCTCCATCTCGTGGGCGACGTCCTGCGCCTTCACCCCCTCGATCTCGTGACCGTTGAGGTCGGTGAGCGCGCTGCTGGACGCGACCGGCGCCGGCGTGGCGTGATCGTGCGTGCCGCCATGGGAGTCAGCGTCTGTGGAGACGGCCTGGGAGCGCTGGGCCTGCGCAGTGCGATCGCTCGGCGCGACCTCGGCGTGGTGGTCGTGCGCGACCTCGGCGTCGTCGTGCGCGACGTCGGCGTGGTCGCCGTGCGCAACCGTGGCATGGTCGCGCGCTTCGGGTGTGGCGATGAGTGCGGACGTCAGGGTGAACACCCCGATGATCGCGGCCACCGCCAGGCCTGGCGAACGGAACCGCAGCGTGGCTCGAGAGAGAAGCGCCACGGCGATCAGGATCGCCGTGGACTCCATCACCACGGTCGTGCCGTCGATGATCGTCATCGACTCGGCGTGACCGGAGTGCTCGCCGAAGGGCAGGCCGGCCGTGCGGCTGAGCGCCCACGCGGCGATACAGGCGGCACTCACGGCGATCACCGCGCTGAGGACACCCCGGGACGGCCGCAGTACCACCGCCACCCCACACCCCACCTGGAGCCACGCAGCGACGAGGAAACCCACGCCTTCGGCCGTCGATTCGTTGAAATGCGCAGGCGCGATCGCCAGGTGCACGGCACCGGCGCCCACGAGCAGCGCTGCCAGCGCCCACTGGGCGAAGGAGATGTCGGTGAGTGATTGGTGGGCCCCGGCGGGGCGCACCCCAGGCTCGGTCGGAGATTGCACAGCTGACATGGTTCCCCCTATGTCGGGTCGAGCGCCAACGCCCGACCCCTCGTGTTACCCCGATGCACCAGCTCGTTCCGTGTGCGCAAGATAGATCTTCTCGGCGACCTGCCGCCTGCACGTGTCGAGCATCGTGGAGTGAGGATCTGACAGCAGGCCGCGACGTCCTCGGTTGTGCCGTTCACCGTTACTTCTTGAGCACGTCGGACATCGCGGCGACCGACCGCAGGTCGGCGGCGTCCTCTCCCACGATGAACCCTGCCGCCAGCGCGTCGTGTGTGGCGCGGTTCCATCGTGACACGAAGCCGCCATGGTTCCGGTAGCGCTCGGTGAGCTCGTCCGCCGAGAACGGCACGGTGGTGCCGAACAGCGAGCAGAACGGCGAACCGCTCTGTCCGAATCCACTGAGTACGGCGACAGGCACGTCGACGGCCGGGGTGCGGACCCCGCCCCGTGCGATGCCGTTCGAGTCCCGCGCGTACACGACCGGCGAGAGACTGGTGGTCTCGAGCCGTGGCGCCATGGGGGGCGGCGTGCCGTGCCGGATCCAGTCGTCGAGGTGTGCGATCGCCGCCCGGGCGACGAAGGTCGCCGGCCCGCTGTTGATCGGCGTGGAGCACACGAAGTTCGGAAGCGGCTCGCTGACGGGATGGCGCATCGAGTCGAACCACTCGGCAACGGTTGACCGTCGGCCCATGTCCAACCCGGCCTGCGCCAGGCCGTAGAGGTCGAAGTGCGCCGTCCCGGCGACCTCATAGAGCCGGTACTCGAGCGGGCCGTCGCTGTCGGGCTGACGGGCGGCGACCCCACCCGCGTCGGTCTCTGCCTGGAAGACCACCACCGGAACGTCGAGGTCCTGCCGCATGAACGTCGGAGACGGGGGCGTGATGGTGGGGGTCTGAGGCGCTTGCCGCAAAGGTGCACCACCGGAGCCGCGGCTGTGGACGAAGAAGCCGTCGTAGACGTGGTGCTGGGGCTGGATCGCGTTGATATAGGTGACGAGGCGCCCCGCGGACTGCGACTCGCCGGCGGCGATCAGCACCTCGGGTTGCAGGCCGCCCAGCACGACGTCGGCGTGGTCGCGGATCGCCTGGCCGGCCTGCGAGAAGATGTCGTAGGAGAAGCTGTCACCGGGGTGGTTGAGCGTCCCGTAGCGATCGGGATCGCCTGGGGTGGGGCCGCCCACGCCGGACGGGCACGACGGATCCGGCGGCGTGGGGCACTTGAGCTGGTTCACCCCGACGGCCTGCGCCGAGACGCCGATCCACGCATAGCCGCGCCGGATCAACTCGACATGGGTGTGCTGCCAGTCCGGGCCGGCATCCACGCCGCCGCTGACATTGAGCCACTCGACGAGAACGGTGCCATTGAAGTCGTCGGGGTCAATCGGCCGATTGACGACAGCGCGGCTCTTGTACGCGGCCTGATCCGACGGTTCCACCGTCCACATGCCGTCACTGCTGAGCGGCGTCGTCTCCGCCCCGTACGCGGCGGCCGTTCCCTCGAAGAACACCTCGGACTGCACATAGCCCACCGTCCCCAGATCGAACTCGGTATGCCCGAACACGAGCGGGGCGCCGGGAACGGCGGCCACCACCGGCGAGCCAGCGTCGGCATGAGCCGCCGCCACCATGCCGACCGACAGCAGGAGCACGCAGGCGAGGCCCGCGATCACACTCCTCGTTCGACGAAGGCTACGAGAATTCATCCGACCCCCCGGCTGCATGGACAGGAGCCACTGGCCCCCAACGCACCAACGCGCACGACATCATCATCCGTGCGTGCCAGCGACGTCAACAGGGACGTGAACCCGTGCCGTCAGCCGTAGCGCGACCACTGGGCCACCACCGAGGGAACCTGGGCACACACAAGGCCAACACTCCGAGAAGAAATCACCACGCCATGACTCCCCGAATCGCTGAGAGCGGGGGACGGCCGCCCTGAATCGCCCCGGGAATGTTGCGTGCTCAACCCTTTGAGAGGATTGAGTCATGTCAGGAAGATCACGCCGGTATCCGGCGGAGTTGAAACAGCGCGCGGTGCGGATGGTGCTCGAGCATCAGGACGAGTACTCGTCTCAGTGGAAAGCGATCTGTCAGCGCCTCACATGGTCTAACGGGAACGGCGACGGCACCGTCGCGCTCGTGTCCGGAAACGCCCGGCTCGAGATCCCGCTCGGCATCCAGGTCGTCGACCTCACATTCGGCGACCTGGATGGGAACGACAGACCCGAGGCCATCGTGGCGCGGTTCGGCGCGCCGAACGCGGAGATCCGAGTCCTGCGCAACAACTCGTTCATCGCCGGCGACCCGCTCTGAGGCGGCACCGTTGCATTGGCGGATCGGGAGCGACGCGACGAGCGTGGGCCAGTGAATCGCCGTCGCACTGCTGAGCCCTCCTCGTTTGCCGGGTACCGGTTCCCACCCGAGGTGATCCTGCTCGCCGTGCGCTGGTACCTCCGCTACGGCCTGTCCTACCGCGATGTCGCCGCCGCCAGGCGCTTCTTCGCAACCGCGCTGAGCAACCACGAACGACCTGCAGAGATCACCACAGATCTGGCCGCACCGCTTCTGCGCGTGGTCGATGAGCTGATCCCGAAGCGGTTCATGACACCGAGCAATACTCGAACAACCGGATCGAGAACGACCACGGCCGCCTCAAGGCGAGGCTGAGACCAGTGCGCGGTCTGCGAACTGACCGGAACGCGTCGGTCGTGATCCGCGGTCACGCCTTCGCAGCGGGGATCGATCACCTACGTGTCCATGACCTCCGCCACACCGCTGTGGCCTTCTGGATCGCCGCCGGAGCCAGCCCCAAGGAGATCGCCGTGCGAGCCGGGCACACCTCAGTGGTCACCGTTCTCGACCGGTATGGCCATCTGCTGCCCTCCACCGAAGATCACGTGACCGATGCCCTCGATGAGATGGCCGTCTCCGCAGCTCAGCGGCATGCCGAGCGTGGGGCCTGAACACACCTTCAGGAGGCTGATTCTCGATCTGATGCGGGACAGATGCGGGACGGGTCCGGCATCGAAGCCGGTCAGTCGGTGCGGCAGGCCGGCAGAAATGGCATCTGACCTGCAGCGATGTGGAGTGGGCGATACAAGACTTGAACTTGTGACCTCTGCCGTGTGAAGGCAGCGCTCTAGCCAGCTGAGCTAATCGCCCGGAGCCCGTCAGGGTAGCGGGTCCGGCGCCCATCCGATCCTAAGGTGGACCCATGTCGGATCTGGTGTGCGCCAAGTGTGGCGAGGAGGACGAGCTGCTCGGTACCCGGGACGGCGACACCATCACCATCACCTGCGAATCGTGCGGGCTGGTGTGGGACCGCGACCTCACGCCACGGTGCCCGATCTGCGGCAGCGACGACGTCCGGCCCGCCTTCAAGGCCATCCTCGACAAGAGCCGGGGCACCCAGCTGTCGATCCAGTCGATGCGTCTGCTCTACCTGTGTCCCGATTGCGACCGTGAGCAGCTGGCCGTCTACCAGCAGTCGAACACGCCGATCCCGCCCGACGAGCTGCCGGTGACGCCCAGGGACTGAACGCTCGGCCAGCGAGGTCAGGCGGACACCTCCACCTCGGCCAGCTCGGCCAGCGCCATTAGCTCGGCGACGTGCAGTCCGGCCAGATGGTCGAGGTCGGGAACCAGCTCCCGGCAGGCCACCAGGCCGATGTCGAGCGTGTCGTGATAGCTCTGCACGGTGATGTTCAGCCCCTGGCCATCGACGATGGTGGACACCGGGATGTAGTGGCGCACCGCGGCGGGACCCAGGCCGAGCGGTTCACGCGGTCCGGGCACGTTGCTGATCACCACGTTGGCCGGCTGGGGAGCGAGGTTGACCACTCGGGGGTTGGTGATCACCCGCGCCGCCTGCAAGCCCAGACGCCCCGGCGTGACCGACGCCGACTCCAACAACAGCTCGGCCGGCAACAGATCATGGGCCTCCTTGGCTTCGGCCATGGTCTGACCGATGGCCGCCACACGGTCGGCGCGGTCGTCCAGGTCGGTCGGCAGCTTGGCGAAGATGCTCGACACCCGGTTGGTCCAGGGATCGTCGTCGATCTCGCGGATCGACACGGGCACCATCGCCACCAACGGTTGATCGGGTAGCGCGTCGTGGTCGAGCAGGTACTGACGCAGGGCCCCCGTGGCCATGGCCATCACGACGTCGTTCACCGTGACCCCCAGCGCCTTCTTGACGTCCTTGATGGCGGACAGCGGCACGGACCTGAACGTGAATCGGCGATGTGCGGTGATGGGCGCGTTGAACGGTGTGCGGGGCACGCTGGACGCCATGCCCCGGATCCGCTGGCGCGACTCGGGGTCACGTCCCAGGCGCCAGGCCTCGCTCAACAGATTGCGCTGGAGCTTGAGCATGCGTCGGGGCCGCCGGGCCAGATCGATGCTGGCCCGACCGAGCATCGACATCGGACCGGGTACGGCGGCCCTGGACTTGGCCGGGTGATCGTGCACGGCGGCGCCCTCGTCGCCGTCATCGCTCAGCAGCCGCTGGGTCATGTAGGCCCCGGCCACACCGTCGAGCGCCGAGTGGTGCACCTTGGTGAGGACCGCGGCCTGGCGGTTCTCCAGGCCCTCGATGACATAGGCCTCCCACAGCGGCTTCGACCGGTCGAGGGGGCGGCCGATCAGCCGCGACACCAGATCGTCCAACTGGCTCTGGCGGCCAGGCGGCGGAACGGCGATGTGGCGCAGGTGGTACTCGATGTCGAAATCCGGATCCTCGGTCCAGTACGGGTGATCGAGACCGAACGGCACCTCGACCAGTCGCCGGGTGAGCGGTGCGAACTCTCGCAGCGTGCGTTCCATCCGCGCTCGATACACCGCGAACAGATCGAAGTCGTCGTCCTCGGGCAGGTCGAAGATGAGGATGCTGCTGACGTGTCCGAACGTTCGCCCGGTCTCCATGTACAGGAAGCTGGCATCGAGTCCGGAGAGCTGTTGGAGCATGGAGGTTCCCCTTCGCGTGGGCGTTGGGTGAGACTAGGCGTCGCGGACGCCCCTCGTTCAGCCGCCCACCAACTGGGCGGCCAGCCGCTCGAGGCCGGCCACCCGACTGCCCTTCACCAACACGGCGGCATCGGCGCCGAGCTCACCCCACTCGACCAGTGCCCCCACCGCCTCGTCCAGGCCCGCGACCCTGACGGCACCTTCGTACGGTGCGTCCACCGCGATCACGTCGATGCCCAGCTGTCGGGCCAGATCGGCGATGCGACGGTGTTCGTCCTCGGATTCGTCGCCGAGCTCGGCCATCGGCCCCAGCACCGCCACCCGACGATCGACGGCCAGCGCGGCCAGCGAGCGCAGGGCCGAAGCCATGCTCAGCGGGTTGGCGTTGTAGGCGTCGTTGATGACCGTCGCACCCGACGCCGCGGTGCGCAGCTCCATCCGCCACGGCGACATCTTGGGCTCGGCCAGCCCGGCCACCACGGCCGACATGCCGGCCCCGGCGGCCAGCGCGGCGGCCGCCGCGGCGCAGGCATTGGTCACGTTGTGGGCGCCCCGGGCGCCGAGCACCACATCGGCCGAGCCCCACGGGCTCACCAGCCGGAACCGTGAGGTAAGGTCGGGGGCCACCTCCACCCGCTCGGCCCGCACCTCACCGTCGGCACCACCGAACGTGATCACCCGAGCCGCCGTGCGGTCGGCCATGGCCAGCACCAGCGGCACCTCGGCGTTCAACACGGCCCAGCCCTCGGCCGGAAGGTCCTGCACGATCTCGCCCTTGGCCCGAGCCACGGCCTCGACCGATCCCAGTTCGGACGTGTGGGCCGAGCCCACGGTGGTGACGACGGCCATGGACGGAGAGGCGATACGACACAGCCGGGTGATCTGACCCGGGCCCCGCATCCCCATCTCGACCACCACCGCAGCCACCCCGTCGGGCGCGTTCAACAGTGTGAGGGGCACCCCGAGCTCGTTGTTGAACGAGCGCTCGCTGGCGTGCGTGGCGCCGGCGCGCCGCAGGACCGATGCCAACAGATCCTTGGTGGAGGTCTTGCCCGCCGAGCCGGTGATGGCGATGACCGAGGCGTTGCCCAACCGCCGACGGACGTGGGCGGCGCACTGTTGGAGGGCGACGACGGTGTCGTCCACGCGGATGGCCGGGGCGTCGACCGGTTCGTCTCGGCTGGTGAGGGTGGCTGCGGCGCCGGCCACGAGGGCGGCCCCGATGAAGTCGTGGCCGTCGCGTTCGGCGACCACGGGCACGAAGAGCTGACCGGGCACCACCGCCCGACTGTCCTGGGTGGCGCCCTCGACGGCCACGTCGGAACCCCGCAGCTCTCCATCGGTGACGGCGGCGATCTCGGCCGTGGTGAGGCGCATGGCCGCAGTCTGACACCGCGGCATCCGATGGCGGCACCATGGTCCACGGTCGGCCGGTTAGCGTTGCATCATGACAACGCCGCCCATCCGCCTGGTCGTGCTGTTCGGGGGGCAGTCGGCCGAACACGATGTGTCGTGTGTGTCGGCTCGGCACGTGTTGGGCGCCGTCGACCCCAGCCGCTACCGCATCGAGCCGGTGGGCATCACCCGCGACGGCACCTGGGTTCGGGCCGAGGACGCCATGGCCGCCCTGGCCCGAGGGGCCGACGCGCTGCCCGACTCGCTGAAGGCCGTCGGGCCCGACTACGACCTGTTGCCGGCCATGCACGGCGCCATGCAACAGGGCGAACAGGTCGTGGTCCTCCCCGTGCTGCACGGTCCGCTGGGCGAGGACGGCACCGTGCAGGGCTTCCTCGAGCTGGCCGGGGTTCCCTACGTCGGCTGCGGCGTGCTGGGCTCGGCGCTCACCATGGACAAGGCCAAGGCCAAAGAGGTGCTGGCCCACCACGGCATCCCCCAGTGCCGCTTCCGGTCGTTCCACGAGGCCGAGTGGTCGGCCGAACGGGCCGATGCGCTCGCGGCCGATCTGGGGCTGCCCCTGTTCGTCAAGCCGGCCAACATGGGCTCGTCCATCGGGGTGTCGCGGGCAGCAACCGTCGCGCAGGTGGTCGAGGCAGTGGAACTGGCTCTCACATACGACGAGTGGATCGTGGTGGAAGAGGCGGTGGACGGCCGCGAGATCGAGTGCTCGGTTCTGGGCAATCACCAGCCCCGGGTGTCACTACCGGGCGAGGTGGTACCGGCCGACGAGTTCTACAGCTATGCCGACAAATACCACGACGAGGCCGCCCAACTGGTGGTCCCGGCCGAGCTTCCCGTCGCGGTGGTCGAACGGCTCCAGGCGCTGGCGGCCGACGCCTTCGTGCTGTTGCGCTGCGAGGGGCTGGCCCGAGCCGACTTCTTCTACGAGGAGGAGGGCCGGGGCCTGTTGCTCAACGAGTTGAACACCATGCCCGGCTTCACACCCATCTCCATGTACCCCAAGCTCTGGGCGGCATCGGGACTGTCGTATCCCGAGCTCATCGACGAGTTGGTCCGCCTAGCCCTCGAACGTCACCAACGCCGCCGGCGCCGCACCGACCGTTGAGCCCACTCCCGCAGCCAGGCCGACCGTGACCGACTGGCGGCGCACGTTCGACGAGCTCACGCTCGACGCGCTGTACGAGCGGCGGGGGGCCAAGTGGCGCAAGTACGACACCTCCGTCGTGCCGGTGTGGGTGGCCGACATGGACTTCCCGATCTCGCCGGCCGTGGGGGCCGTGCTGGAGCACCACCGCCGCCAGGGCGATCTGGGCTATGCCAGCTACGACGACGACCACGGCTATCGGATGGCCCTCAGCACCTGGCTCCAGGCTCGGGATGGGTGGGCACCTCACCCCGACGACATCCACACCGTGGTCGACGTGCTCCAGGGGATGGCCGCCACCGTCGCCGTCCACACCCGGCCGGGCGACGGCATCATCCTCCAGACCCCTGCCTATCCCCCGCTGTTCCGCATCATCGAAGAGGCCGACCGACGCCTCATCGCCAATCCGCTCACTGCCGATCACCGCCTGGACGTCGAGCACCTGGCCGAGGTGGCGCCCGACGCCCGGGCACTGCTGCTGTGCAACCCGCACAACCCCACCGGACGGGTGTTCACGGCCGACGAGCTGGGGGCCGCACTCGAAGTGGCCTCCCGGCACGACCTCCTCATCATCAGCGACGAGATCCACGCCGACCTCGTCCACCACGGGCACCGCCACATCCCGATGGCGTCGCTCGATGCGGCCCACTCCCGAACCGTCACTCTCACGTCGGCCAGCAAGACCTTCGCCATGCCCGGTCTCAGCTGTGCCGCGGCCATCGGCCCGCCGGCCATGCTCGACCCGATCCGCTCCATGCCCATGGGCCTGCTGGGCCATCCGTCGGTGGTAGGGCTGCGCGCCGCGGTGGCCGCCTGGGAGGACGACTCGGGCTGGCTCGACGAGGTCCGGCGCCGCATCGTCGACAACCTCCGTCACGCCGCCGCCCGCCTCGAGGAGGGCGGCTTCGGCACCACGGTGCCCGAAGCCACCTACCTGATGTGGGTCGATTGCCGGCCGAAGGATTGGAACGACGAGCCGGCCGAACGGTTCGTGCGCGACGCCAAGGTGGCCTTCGGGTTCGGCTCCGACTTCGGAGTCGACAGCGTCGATTTCGTACGCCTCAACGTCGCCACGGTGCGGTCCGTGCTGGACGAGGCGCTCGACCGGGCCTTGTCGCTCGGCTAATCCCGGCGTTCCCAGGGTCGATGGAACGAGGTGGGAGACCATTCGTGACAAGGCGAATCGGCACGTGTGTGCTGGCCATCTGTCTGGCCGTGGTGGGCTCGAGCGCGCCCGGTGTGGCCGCCGACGAGGCCGTCGACCGTGGGCTGAGTGTGCCGGGCGCACCCGAGTTGTTCTTCTACCGGACCGACCAGCGCAGCGCCATCTACGAGACCCACCGCAGCGGCAACCTGGCCCGGGTGCGGCTGGCCCGCAACTGGGGCCGGGACTGGACCCATGTGAGCCCGATCGAGGTCGACGGCGACAGCGCGACCGAGCTCCTCTTCTACCGGGCCGGCGACGGCCTGCGGGCCGTGCGCGACGTGGCACCCGACGGCGTCACCACTGACATCCGGCCCACCCTCACGTGGCAGCCCGGATGGGACGTGGTATTGCCGCTGGAGATGGACGGCGACGCCACCTCCGAGCTGCTCCTCTACCGAGCCAGCGACGGCCACCGCGTGCTCCAGGACGTGGCACCGGACGGATCCACGAGCATCATCACCGACACGGGCGGTTGGGCCGCCGGCTGGACGCACATCCTGCCCGTCGAGATCGACGGGGACAGCGGCACCGAGCTCATCCTCTACCGGTCGACGACCGGCAAGCGAGCCATCTACGACCTGCACCCCAGCGGGGGGTTGGCCGCCATCCGCACCGCCGGCAACTGGGCGTCGGGGTGGAGTCACGTGGTCCCGATCGAGATCGACGGCACCGGCGGCACCGAGCTCCTCTTCTACCGAGCGGCGACCGGCAAACGCTCCATCTACGACGTTCATCCGTCGGGCGCACTGATCGCCATGAAGCTGAACGGCAAGTACGCCCAGGACTGGAACCAGGTGCTGCCCATCGAGCTCGATGGCGACAGCCGCAACGAGCTGATGTTCTACCGGGCCTCCACGGGCAAGCGAGCCGTCTACGACATCCATCCGTCCGGCAACCTGATCCTGGTGCGGCGGGTGGGCCGCTATGCCCGCAACTGGAGCCACATCGTCCCGGCCGAGCTCAACTGAGATCAGTGGTCGCTCCGGCGATGAGCCGGGCGATGCGGCGAACGGGCTCACCCCTCATCAGTCCGCCATCGCCGAAGTGGCTTCCGTCGACCACTTCCACCCGCGCCGCGGGCGCGAGTGTCGTCCAGGGCGTCGACGTCAACTCCGGATCCGTCTGCGAGGCCCGAACCACCAGCACCGGACCGTCATAGGGTCCGGGGCGATAGGCCGTGGCCGCCCGATGGGCCGCCCGGTACAGGTACGCCTCGTTCAGCGTCGGCGACACCGTCGTACCGCGAGCGGCCGACCAGCGCCGGCGAACACCGGCCCACAGGGGCGAGCCGCGGCGGTGGGCGGCGTCCCAGGCATCGGCGACCAACGCGCGCAGGTCGCGCTGGGCCAGTAGGTCCCGGACCCGCTGACGGCGGTCCGAGACGGCGTGCTGGCGGCCAGGGAAGACCGTGTCGATCAGGACCACCAGCTCGACGGTGCGACCCCTGCGGGCCAGGCAGCGGGCCAACTCGTAGGCACCCAATCCCCCGGTCGAGAACCCGACCAGCTGCAACGGGCCGACCGGAAAGCGGGTCGACACCTCCCGCTCGAACCGGTCGACGAGGGCCTCCACCGTCGCCGCCGGCTGCTCCCGACTGTCACTGCCCGGCAACCGCAGTCCCCAGACCGGGATGTCCATGGGCAGGGCCTGCACCAGCGGCTCGTAGCCCAGCACGTGCCCTCCCCCGGGCGAGATCGCCAACAAGGGCGTGGCCGTGCCGCTGCGCCTGAGAGGGACCAACAGATCATCGGCGACCAGTCCGAGCCCGGACGGCTCGAGCGCCGCCGCCAACCGCGCCGGGGTACGAGCGTCGACGAGCGCGTTGATGGGAATGGTCCGCCCGAGCAGTTCCTCGAGGTTCGCGGCGAGCGCCACCGCCAACAGTGAGTCGCCGCCCAGGTCGAAGAAGTCGCTGTCATCGTCGATGGTGGGATCAGCGAACGCCGTTCGGAACGACTCGACAACTGCTCTCGTCGTCTCCGTGCCACCGGACGGACGAGGCGCCTTTTCCGACGTCCGGGCCGCACTCCAGTCCACCGCTGACCGATCCAGCTTGCCGTTGGGCAAGAGAGGCAGGTCGGCGACCAGGCTGATGCGTCGCGGCACCAGCGCGGCCGGCAACACCGTGGCGAGCTGTTCCCGGACCCGTACGGGGTCGACGTCAGGACCGGCCTCGAGGAGCGCGACCAGAACCCCGGGCCCGGCGTCTTCGGCCACGAGCTCGGCCAACGCGGAGGCGGGGTCGTCCTCGTCCGCCGCCTGCCGCAACAAGGCGGAGACGTCGGCGGGTTCGATCCGGCGGAGGGCATCGAACCCGGCCACGGGCTCGCGGGCCAGACCGACCGCGGCCCGGTGAACTCCGGGATGGGTCATCAGGTGCTGCTCGATCTCGCCGGGCTCGACGCGCCGTCCTCCCAGCGAGAGCTGCTCGTCGACCCGGCCCAGGAAGAGCAGGTGCTCGGCGTCGGGTGCGGTTCGCACCCGATCACCGGTGCGATACCACCGTTGCCCCTCGCGAACGACGAAGCCCCCGTCCTCACCGGTCAGATACCCGTCGGCCACGGTGGGACCCGAGATCCACAGCTCTCCGGCCACGCCGGCGGGCACCACCTCACCGAAGGCGTCCATGACGGCGACCGTGACACCGGAGATCGGCCGCCCGATCGGGACCGTCCGTTCATCGGCCCGGCAGCGATGCGCCGTGGCCCAGATGGTCGTCTCGGTGGGCCCGTACTCGTTCACGAGCTCGGCGTCGATCACCCGGTGGTGCCGACCGACCAGGTCGGCCGGACAGGCTTCGCCGGCCACGATGACGGTGGCCAGAGAACGCAGACGGCGTGCGTCTCCTCGGGCCAGGACGGCCCCGTAGAGGCTGGGCACCATCAGCGTGTGGGTGACGGCAGCCTCGCCGATGAGGTCCACCAGGCGATCCGGGTCATGGACCTCGTCCTCGGTGGGCAGCACCACCTCTCCCCCTTCGGCCAGCGTCCAGTGCAGGCCCACCATCGAGCTGTCGAAGGAGAAGGCCGACACCATCAGGAACCGATCGGGACGATCCGGGAAGTACGCGCGGCGGGCGGCCATGGACGCGGCCAGGTTCTCGTGTGTGATCTCGACGGCCTTGGGTCGACCCGTTGTTCCCGAGGTGAAGATCACGTAGGCCCCCGGCCCCGGACGGGCGTCCACGACAGGGGTTGTGGGACCCGGCGGCTGGTCGAGGCCCAAGACGACGGAGGTTCCGATCGGTTCGGACCAGGAGGCTCGGTCGTCGACCAGCACGACGCTCGGAGCCACGGCCTCCACCAGCGCGCGGATGCGGGACAGCGGTTGGGTCGGGTCGATGGGCACGTACGCAGCACCGACCTGCCAACAGGCCAGCATGGCCGCCACCGCATCGGTCGACCGACGTAACACCAGCCCCACCCGATGCCCGACCGCCACATCGTGGGCGGCCAGGACCGTGGCCAGCTCGTCACGACGGGCGCGGAGCCGGCCGTAGTCGAGCGACACCGTGCCGCACCGCACCGCCGGCGCCATCGCCGGGTGGGCGTCTACGAGGGGGCCCACGTGCTCGATCGGACCGAGATCCGGGCCGGCCAAGATCGACTCGCCCGGTCGAAGGGCACCGACCGGGCGGTGCGGGTCATCGAGCCCGGCCTCGATGACGGCGGCGAAATCGTCGAGCAGGCGTCGCGCTGCGGCCTGCCCCATGACCGAACCCGAGTACTCGATGCCCAGCTCAACCGATTGACCGCGCACCTGCACGAAACCGGTCAGATCGGTGACGGCTCGGCCCGAGGCCAGGATCTGATGCTCGACGCGGGCCTCACCCAGACGGGGAGGCACCAAGTCCTCGTAGGCCAGCATGACATCGACCGGAGGCGCAGTGGCGCCCTCGGCCCGGGCATCTCGCACCATCCAGGCATACGGGTAGGTGCGGTGGGCCAGCGCATCGGCGATGGCCTCGTCGGCCCGGGCGCACACCGCCGCGAAGCTGTCGGCCGGCTCGGCGCGCACCCGGACCGGGAGTGGGTTCAGGAAATACCCGACCAGCCGCTCGGCGTCGGGGTGGTCTCGAATGGAACTGGTGACGGCGACCTCGGGTTCACCGCCTCGTCCGTGGCGCTGCAACACGACGGAGAACGCGGCCAGGGCGACCGAGAACGCCGTGCGACCCGGCCCCTGAGCCAAGTCGGATGCGCACCGGTCCAGCGCGCGATGCACATAGCCGTCGGGCTCGGGAGGAACCGGCCGTTCCACGGCAAGGAAGGGCGCCCGATCTCGGCCCTCGCGATGTGTCCGCCAGAAGCGGGCATCGGTGCGGTCCTGCCGGTGCCGGGTCCGGTGCTGGTCGGCCAGGGCCGCGTACGTGAGGGGTAGTGGCGGGGGCTCCTCGCCGTCGTACGCAGCCGCCACCTGCTCCCAGAACACGTCGAGGGCGCCCGCGTCGGCCACGATGTGGGGCACGGCGACCAGCGCGGCCCAGCGGTCCGGACCAACGTCCCCCAGGCCCAATCGCACCAGGGGCCCGTTGACCAGGTCGAACGGTCGGCTCTTCTCGCCTTCCGCCCACTCCCGCACCGCCTGGTCGTCGGGCATGCTCCGCCGGATCACCTGGAGGGACTCCTCGATGCCGAGGTCACGCCGGTCGGGTCCGTAGGAGGTGTGCAGTGGCTGATGGTGCTCGACGACGGTCGCGACCGCGTCGACCAGGCGATCGGGATCGATCGATCCCTCGATCGTGTACAGGCGGGTGACGTTGTAGCGCACGTCGTCGGGGTGGCTCCGAGCGTGGAACAGCAGGGTCTCCTCCCCCACCGACAGCGGGAGCGGCCCCGACGACCGATCGGAGACGACCGGGACCATGGCCACCTCACCGCGATCGACGGCCTCGCGGAGCAGCTCATCCACCACGGTGGCGAGGTCGCGCACGGTTCGATGCCGAAAGGCCAAGCGCTCGGGTATCTCGGTACCGACCGCCTCGCTCACCGCCACGATCATCTCCAGCGCCCGCAGGGAGGTTCCCCCCTGATCGAAGAAGGGGGCCGTGACGCTGACCGCCTCGAGACCGAGCACCCTCGCCCACACGCCGGCGATGACCTCCTCGGTCTCCGTGGCGGCCGGTTCCTGGTCGCCGAGGCGCTGGGTTCGATCCGGGGCAGGCAGTCGGCCGACGGCGACCTTGCCGTTGTCGTTCAGCGGAATGGCGTCCACCCGCACGAAAGCGCTCGGGACGGCGTGCGCAGGAAGGAGTCGAGCCAGGTGCCGACGAAGCTCGTCGGGCTCGATCTCCTCGGCGGCGACGTACCACCCGGTGAGGATCTCGGCCGGGCGCGGACGGTACCCGATCTCGGCCAGCATGGCGTCGACTTCTTCGGTCACGATGGGGTCATCGAGCTCCTCCACGGCCTCGGCCCTGGTCTTGTGGCCGAGGCGGACGTCCCAGCTGTACGGCAGTGCGTAGTTGTGGAAGCCCCGCTCGAGGCGATGCACGTGGATACCGGCCGCGTTCACCAGGCAGTTGGTGGACCGGCCCGTGTCAGCCGGCCGGATCCACGGTGCCCGCTCGGCCAGGAACGACAACATCTCGTCCAGTTCGACGTCGGTGTAGCGGTAGTAGTCGACGAACTCGATCCGCTCGAAGACATCGTCGGTGGCGAAGATCGACACATCGAGCAGCCGGGACACGGCATCGTTCTCACGGTGATAGGCCTTGCGGGCCTCGAGTACCGTCTGATCGATCGCCGCCGGGTCGAAGCCACCCCGACTGAACTGCGCCGGCGTGAGGCGGGTCTCGAAGAACTGCCCCCGGCTGAGACCGGTGACG
>JAOUEE010000059.1 GCA_029858875.1 Acidimicrobiia bacterium | reverse complement strand
AACGGTGATGGCGTTGACGTAGTCCTTGGTGAGAGCCGAGTTGGTGGTGCGGATCTCCATGCCCCGCTCCTCGGCGATGCGCGTGGCGTTCACGAACGAGACCGGCTGACCCGAGATCTGACCCAGCAGGCCCTTGACCAGGGACAGCTCGGTGAGGCGGTTGTCGAAGCCACCGATCTCACCCTGGAACTCGATCTCCAGCTGCTCCGGGAAGGCGTCGCAGAGGCTGGCGAACATGGCACCGAGCTTCTCGGCCAGCGGGAGGAAGGGTCGCACCGCCTCGGCCACCTCGCGGGCGTCGACGTTGACGGCGAACGGGACGAACTCGCCGGCCAGGGCCAGGCCGACCTGCTCGGCGATGGTGATGCCGGCCTTGTCCTGTGCCTCGCGGGTACTCGCCCCGAGGTGCGGGGTGACCACCACCGCGTCGAGATCGAAAAGAGGTGATTCGGTGGCGGGCTCGTCGGTGAAGACGTCGAGGGCGGCACCGGCGACGGTGCCGGCGGCGATGGCGTCGGCCAGGGCCTGCTCATCGATGATGCCGCCTCGACTGACGTTCACGATGCGCAGGTTGGGTTTGGCCCGAGCCAGCAGCTCGGCGTCGAAGAGCCCGACGGTCTCGGGCGTCTTCACCAGGTGCAGGGTGATGAAATCCGATGCCGCGACCAGCTCTCCCAGGTCCTCCACGAGCTCGACATTGATCTGGCGGGCCCGGTCGGCGGAAACATAGGGGTCGTAGGCGATCAGGTTCATACCGAACGCCATGGCCCGCTGGGCCACCAGTTTGCCGATGCGTCCGAGGCCGACGATGCCCAGGGTCTTGTCGGCCAGCTCGACCCCCTCCCATCGCGACCGCTCCCAGCGGCCCTGCTTGAGCGCACCATGCGCCTGCGGGATGTTGCGAGCCTGGGCCAACAGCAGCGCCATCGTGTGCTCGGCGGTGGTGAGGGTGTTGGACTGCGGCGCATTGGCAACCATCACCCCCTGCTCGGTGGCGGAATCGACATCGACGTTGTCGAGCCCGATCCCGGCCCGCCCGACCACCTCGAGCACATCGGCCGCGGCCAGCACTTCGGTCGTCACCTGGGTCGCGGATCGGATGATCAGGGCATGGGCGCCGACGATGGCGCGACACAGACCGGCCTCGTCGAGGTCGGTCTGCACATCGACGTCGTGACCGGCCTCCCGCAAGGCGTCGAGTCCGGGTTCGGCGATCTTCTCGGTGACCAGGATGCGAGCCATCGGCACAACCTACTGGGACCCACTCGACCCACAACCAACGGGACCGGCAATGGGTCGGGAGTCACACGAGGACCGTCGGCGACCATCGGTGTCGCGGCGGCCGCAGTCAGAGCGCCGGCTGGAATCCGAGAACCTCGCCGAAGAAGGTCAACTCGGCCTCGAGGGCAGCAACGATGCTCTCGGCCTGGCGGAAGCCGTGCTGCTCGCCCTCGAACTCGAGGTACTCGACCCGCACCCCGTTGGTCCGGAGCGCATCCACGATCATCCGACTCTGGTTGGGCGGCACGATGGCGTCGTCGCTGCCCTGCAACACGATCATCGGCGCGGCCAGGGACTGGACATGATGGATGGGCGATCGGGCGATGTAGGTCTCGCGGTCGGCCGGATAAGGCCCGACCAAGGTGTCGAGGTAACGACTCTCGAACTTGTGGGTATCAGCGGCCAGCACCTCGAGATCGGCCACGCCGTAGCGGCTGGCTCCCGCGGCGAACACATCGTGGAAGGCCAGCGCGGCCAATACCGTGAAGCCGCCGGCGCTGCCCCCTTTGATCAGGAGCCGTCGGCCGTCGACATCGCCCCGATCGACCAGGTAGCGGGCGGCGGCCACGCAGTCGTCGACGTCGGCGACGCCCCACTGCCGGTAGAGCTTCTGGCGGTACCGGCGGCCGTAGCCCACACTGCCCCGGTAGTCGACGTCGACCACCGCGATCCCCCGGCTGGTCCAGTACCGCTTGGCCAGGTCGAGTTGGGTGCGGGCGTTGGCGGTGGGCCCGCCGTGGGCCAGGACGAGCAGCGGCGGTCGCTCACCCGCAGGCGCCCGGGAGTGGGGATTCGCCGGTGCGTAGTAGAGGGCGTGGGCGTGGTCCCCGTCGGTCGTGGGGAAGGTGATGGCCTCTGCGTCGGGCAGCAAGCCCGGCTCGATGCCGTGATCGCGTGGTGGCACCACGATCCGGTCGCCGAGCACCACCGCGGTCTCCTGCGACCACGAGGCGGCGGCGAACACCAGTCCGTTTCCGTGGGCGCGGACGGTACCAAACATGGTGTAGTCGGGGTGACCTTCGAGGTGCTCGGCGCCGTGGTGGTACCAGACCCCGACCGGTGTCCCGTCGGCCAGGAACGTGTAAGGGCTGGTGCCGAACACCCAGCCGGGGCAGCTGATCTCTCCCGGACCGTCGAGCACCGGCTGGTGGTGGCCCAGCCGGTAGAGCTTCCACCAGTCGTCGCGATCACTCAGCCAATGGAGCTCGCCGGACGGACTCCACTCGGGGAGCCACACCGACTCTCCCCCGTCGCCCGCCACCCGCTGCGCATCGGCCACCGATTCGCCGACCAGGTCGGCCAACCAGAGCTCGGTGTCGTCCCACGGCATGTTGGGGTGGTTCCACTGCACCCACGCCAGTTGGCGACCGTCGGGTGACGGGCGCGGTGAGGCGTAGAAGTCGGCGCCTCCGGTCAGGACCGCGATCCGCAAGGAACCATCGGTGGCCACTGCGACCACCTCGTTGACCGGTTCGGCGCCACCGTCGGTGTGGGTCTCTCGCACACACACGTACCAGGCGCCATCGGCAGTGAGCCGGCCGTCGGCGAAGCGATCACCCCGCTCGACTGCGGGCTCGGGGGTCAGGAATCGGGGGGCCGCGCCGACCCGATCGCCGTCGAGGCTCCGCAGGCGCTGGTCACCGAGCTGGCTGTAGATCAGGGTGCCGTCCTCCACCCACCACGCCCCACCGCCATACTCGTGCACGAGGGTGCGCACGTCGGCGTCGGCCGGTGTCATCTCGTCGATCGCGCCGGCCCGCCATCGCATGAGCGCGGTGCGACCACCCTCGGTGGGCCGGGACTCGGCCCACCACACGTCGTCTCCGTCGGGGATCACCTCGCTGATCCCCACCGCACCCTCGACGAGCGATGCGGCGCTGATGGGCGATGGCCAGGCCCCGTAGGGCAGCTCGCTCATCCTCGGGCCAGGAAGTCACCGATGCGGGTGATGCCCTCACCGAGGTCGTCGTCGCCGAGAGCGAACGACAGGCGGGCATGGCCAGGGGCACCGAAGGCCTCGCCGGGCACGATGGCCACCTTGGCCACCTCCAGCAGGACCTCGGCCAACTCGACCGTGGTGGCCGGGATCTGACCCGCATAGGTGCGCCCCAGGAAGGCCTCGAGGTTCGGAAAGGCGTAGAAGGCACCCTGGGGTTCGGGGACCACGACGCCGTCGATGGCCGACAGCATGGCGTACATGTTCTTACGCCGTCGGTCGAAGGCCTGGCGCATCTCGTGGACGGCGTCCAGCGGGCCCGACACCGCGGCCAGCGCCGCCCGCTGTGACACGTTGGCGACGTTGGAGGTGGCATGGCTCTGGAGGTTGGTGGCCGCCTTGATGACGTCGGTGGGCCCGATCATCCAGCCCACCCGCCAGCCGGTCATGGCGTAGGTCTTGGCCACGCCGTTGAGCACCACGCATCGATCGGCGATCTCCGGCACCACCGCCGGCAGGCTGTGGTGGGTGTTGTCGCCGTACACCAGGTGTTCGTAGATCTCGTCGGTGATCACCCAGATCCCTTTGTCGACCGCCCACCGACCGATGGCCTCGATCTCGTCCCGGGGATACACCGCGCCGGTCGGGTTGGAGGGCGACACGAACAGCATCGCCTTGGTCCGGGGCGTACACGCCGCCTCGAGCTGGTCGACGGTCACCCGGAAACCGCTGGTGACGTCGGTGGGCAGGATCACCGGTGTGGCACCGGCCAGGCGCACCGGCTCGGGATAGGTGGTCCAGTACGGCGCCGGCAGCAGCAGCTCGTCGCCGTCGTCGAGGAGCGTGAGCAGGGTGTTGTACACCGCGTGCTTGCCGCCGTTGGTGATGAGCACCTGGTCGGCCCGGCACGCGAAGGCCGAGTCCCGGGTCGTCTTGGCGGCCACCGCCTCCTTCAGCTCGGGCAGGCCGCCGACCGGTGTGTACTTGTGGTTCTTGGGGTCACGGGCGGCGATCACCGCCGCTTCGACGATGTGGTCGGGAGTGGCGAAGTCGGGTTCACCGGCGCCGAAGCCGATGACCGGCTCGCCGGCCGCCTTCAGCGCCTTGGCCTTGCTCGAGACGGCGAGGGTGGCCGACTCGGCGATGGCACCGACTCGGCTCGAGATGCGCTGGTGCTCGGTCATGGCGATGCTCCGGCCTGGAGGGATGGATCGGCGCCGAGTGTGTCACGCCGACGCCCCGCCGTGCCCACCCGATATCCCCACCGCGCGGGGCCGAGCGACCACGCGCCATCGGCCGCACGCCACCACCCGTTCGGGGGGTTCGGGCCATTCGGGCCGATGTCGGCCGTTTTCCACTGGCGGCGTGACGGGGGCCGGGGGGTACGTTGGCGGCCGTGATGACACCGATCGAGATCCCGCCCGCCCTGCTGCCCGCCGATGGACGATTCTGCTCGGGACCGGGCAAGGTGCGGGTGGAGGCGCTGGAGGCGCTGGCCGCCACCGGCGCCACCTACATGGGAACCAGCCACCGCTTCGTCACGGTGCAGTTCAAGGTGGCCGAGCTGCGCAACGGCCTGGCCGAGATGTTCGCCCTGCCCGACGGCTACGAGGTGCTGCTGGGCAACGGAGGGTCGACCAGCTTCTGGGACGCCGCGTCGTTCGGACTCATCGAGCGCCGCTCGCACCATCTGAGCTACGGCGAGTTCAGCTCCAAGTTCGCGACGGTCACCGAGGCCGCGCCGCACCTCGAGCGTCCCGAGGTGATCACCGCTGAGCCGGGAACGCGCCCCGATGTGCAGTCGGGCACCGACGTCGACGCCTACTGCTACCCGCACAACGAGACCTCCACCGGCGTCATCATCGACCCGACCCGGCCCGATGACGACGGCCTGGTGCTCGTCGATGCCACGTCGGCGGCCGGCGGTGTGCGCTTCGACCCGAACCAGACCGATGTCTACTACTTCGCCCCGCAGAAGGCGCTCGCCTCCGACGGCGGGCTGTGGCTGGCCGCCTGCTCGCCGGCCGCCATCGATCGCATCGAGCGGCTGGCGGCGTCCGATCGGTGGTGCCCGGCCACCCTCGACCTCAAGATCGCCCTCGACAACAGTCGCAAGGACCAGACCTACAACACACCCGCCCTGGCCACCATCTTCCTGGCCGCCGAGCAGGTCAACTGGATCAACGACCAGGGCGGACTCGAATGGGCCGCGGGACGCTGCGACCAGTCGGCGGCCACCATCTACGGATGGGCCGAGGCCAGCGACTATGCCGCGCCGTTCGTCACCGACATCGGCCACCGCAGCCCCATCGTGGCCACCATCGACCTGGACGAGCGGCTCTCGGCCGACGACATGGTGGAGCAGCTTCGCCTCAACGGGATCCTCGACACCGCCGGCTACCGGAAACTGGGACGCAACCAGCTGCGCATCGCCCTGTTCCCCGCCATCGAACCGTCCGATGTCGAGGCCCTCACCCACTGCATCGACCACCTGGCCGAGCGCCTCTGATCGCGGGCCGGCCGAACGAGTCCAGGCCTGCCCGTCAGGGGGCGAAGTAGCGGCTGAGCAGGAACCCGGCGCCGGGGATGCCACAGGCGTCGATGTCGGCCGCGGCCCGGCCCACGTCATAGCCGACCGACCGGAACTCCACACCGTGTCCGTCGGGGGTGTGATCCACCACCAGGTAGCGGGCGTCCTTCACCGCATCGGTGGGATTGCTGACCGATCCGGGATTGACGTAGCGCACACGGTCCACCTGGTGATCGGTCATCGAGTGGGTGTGGCCCCCCACCACCAGATCAGCACCGGAATCCGGAAACAGCCGGCGGTACTCGGCCCCTGACCGGTCCGGGTGAATGCCGTCCCCGTCGTCGGCGCGCAGCGACGCATGCACCGCCAGCAGCCGAGTGCCGTCGGCGAGCACGAAGCGGGCCCGTCGCCGGAATCCGACCAGCCTCTCCAACAGGCCCTGGCTGGTCAGCGCCCCCTTCGTCCACGCGAACGACCCCACCACCTCGACCAGGCGGGGCAGCTCGCTGGCGTCGGCAGCCACCTGCTCCAAGGTGGGGTCGGGCCGGTCACCGGTGAGGACATAGCGCTCGGTGTTGCCGGTGATGGCCGCCACCACGTCGACCTCATCGAGTCGACGCAGCACCTCGCACGGGTGCGAACCCATGGCGACCACGTCGCCCAGCACCAGCCATCGACCGACACCTCGCCGGCGCCCGTCCGCCAGCACGGCGTCGAGGGCGCGCAGGTTCCCGTGGACGTCGGTCATCACCCCGAGCCGACCGGGATCGAGCCTCGGGACCGGATCGCTCATCACCCGATGGTGCCACGGTCGGGGACGCATCCCTCGAAACGGCGCTTGACCCTCACGTGACGTGAGGTCGTACGGTCGAACCATGACCACGGCCGAACCCACCAGCGGACGACGAATCGGCGAGATGGCCTCGGCCACCGGACTCACCGTCCGCACCCTGCACTACTACGACGAGATCGGCCTGCTCGTGGCCTCCGACCGCACCGCGGCCGGCTACCGGCTCTACTCGGCCGCCGATGTGGAACGGCTCTACCGGATCTGCCTGCTCCGCCGCCTGGGACTCCCCCTGGCTGACATCGCCCGGGCCCTCGACGACACCACGGCCGACCTGCGGACGGCGCTGACCGACCACCTCCGCTCCCTCGAGGAACGCCTGGAGGTGGAGACCCGCCTGCGGGGTCGGCTCAGCCGACTGGTCGCCGCACCGCCCGCGGACCCCCCGCTCACAACCGACCTCTTGGAGGTCTTGGAGGAGATGACCATGCTCGACACGACTGTGCAGAAGAGGATTTCGATCCTCGTGTACGCCGACCTGGAGGCGGCTCACGACTTCCTGGTCCGGGTCTTCGGCTTCGAGGCGGGAGAGCTGACCCGCGACGACCACGGGCGGGTCATCCACGCCGAGCTGTACGTTGGTGACGGCGTCGTGTGGCTGCATCAGGAGTCGCCCGAGTTCGGGCTGGCCTCACCCGCATCGCTCGGCGGCGCCACCGCCACCATGGCGGTCATGGTCGACGATGTCGACGCCCACTTCCGCCACGCGTCGAGCGAACGCGCCACCATCCGATACGAGCCGACCGATCAGGCGTACGGCTACCGGGAGTACGGCGCGCTCGACCTCGAAGGCTGCCTCTGGTCGTTCATGAAGCCCCTCGACTGAGCGGTCGTCCGGCCGGGCCACAACCACCGGTGAGGGCATAGCCTCTGACCGACGGCCGAGACATCCGGAGGGATCCCGTGCAGACCAATCTCCTCATCGGGGGACGATGGGCCGATGGCTCCGAGAACGAGCGCATCACGGTCCTCGACCCCGCCACCGGCGAACCGATCACCGACGTCGCCGCGGGCACTCCAGGCGACGCGTCACGGGCGGTCGACGTGGCTGCGGCGGCCCAGCCGGGTTGGGCCGCCACTGCGCCACGGGTGCGGTCCGAGGTCCTGCGAGCCGGGTGGCAGACGATGGTGGACCACACCGACGAGCTGGCCGAGCTGATCGTGCGCGAGCACGGCAAGCCGCTGGCCGACGCCAAGGGCGAGGTGGCCTACGCCGCCGAGTTCTTCCGATGGAACGCCGAGGAGACGGTGCGCATCCACGGTTCGATGGGTTTGGCTCCCTCCGGCGACAAGCGGATCATCGTGCACCATCCGCCCATGGGGGTGGTGGTGATGGTCACGCCGTGGAACTTCCCCGCGGCGATGATCACCCGCAAGCTGGCACCAGCCCTGGGTGCCGGCAACGCGGTGGTCATCAAGCCACCGCGCGAGACGCCCCTCACAGCCCTCCGAATCGGCGAGCTGCTGGAGGAGGTGGGCCTGCCCCCGGGGCTGGTCAACATCGTGGCCACGACCGATTCGGGCGGTTGGTTCGACGCGGCCGTCGACAACACCCACACCCGCATGGTGTCGTTCACCGGCTCCACCGAGGTCGGACGCGTGCTCCTGCGCCGCTGCGCCGATCGAGTCCTGAAGACGGTGATGGAGCTGGGCGGAAACGCTCCGTTCATCGTGTTCGACGATGCCGACCTCGACGCGGCCGTCGAGGGAGCCATGGTGGCCAAGATGCGCCACTCGGCCGAAACCTGCACCGCGGCCAATCGGTTCTACGCCGAGGCCGGGATCGCCGAGTCGTTCACCACCGCGCTGGCCGACGCGATGGGTGACATCAAGGTGGGCAACGGGTTCGGCGAGGGCGTCACCTGTGGTCCGATGATCAACGCCCGTGCGGTCGACGACATCGACGAGCTGGTCCGGGGGGCGGTCGCCGCCGGCGCCTCCATCGTGGTGGGCGGTGGGCCCATCGACGGCCCGGGCTTCTTCTACCAGCCCACCGTTCTGGGCGATGTCGACCACCGGTCGCCGATCGCCCACGCCGAGATCTTCGGCCCCGTGGCGCCGGTGATCCCCTTCACCGACACCGATGCCATGATCGCCCAGGCCAACGACACCGAGATGGGTCTCACCGGGTACGTGTACACCCGCGACCTGGCCCGTGGTCTGCGGGTGAGCGAGCGCATCCAGGCCGGCATGATCGGTCTCAATCGCGGTGCCGTATCGGATCCGGCGGCGCCCTTCGGGGGCATGAAGCAGTCGGGCCTGGGTCGCGAAGGTGCCAGCGAGGGCATCTACGAGTTCTGTGAGACCCAGTACATCGCCACCAGCTGGTAGGGGGTCAGGGCCCGATCAGCGTCACGTGCGGCGCGTTCGCGGCACGGCGTGCGGCTCGGGGGCAGATGGCTCAGAGCGGGCAGACGTCGAGCACGCCGCGGGCCAGCTTGCCGTGGTGCATGTCGTCGATCACGGTCTGTACCTGATCCAGCGGGTACACCTTGGTGACCAGCTCGTCGAGCTTGTACTTGCCGGCCAGATAGAGCTCGGCGATGCGACGGATGTCGTACTGGGGCTTGCTGGAGCCGTACCGACAACCCATGATCGACACGTCGAGGTAGGTGGTGAACGGGGCGTACTCGACGGTGGTGTCCAGCGGCGGCACCCCCAGCACGATGACCTGGCCGCCCCAGTCGACCATGCCGATCGATTGCTCGATCAGCGCCTTGGCGCCGACGCACTCGAAGACGTGGTTGGCGCCCCAGCCCCCGGTGAGCTCCTTGACCTTGGCCGTGCTGTCGGCCTCGGCCGCGTTCACCCAGTGGGTGGCACCGAACTCCATGGCCAGCTCTTCCTTGCCCGGGTTGGTGTCGATGGCGATGACCGGGTTGGCCCCCGAGATGGCGGCAGCCTGGATGACGTTGAGCCCGATACCGCCCACGCCGATCACGACGACGCTTTCGCCGACGCCGACCTTGGCCCGGTTGAACACCGCGCCGGCACCGGTGAGCACCCCACACCCGATGAGCGACGCCGCCGGAAGCGGCACCTCCTTGGAGATGGGCACGGCCTGGTTGGCCTTCACCACGGTGTATTCGGCGAACGAGCTGATGTTGGCGAACTGATACTGCGGCTCACCGTCGAGGGTGAACGGCTGAGGTCGGCCTCCGAACGTCGCTCGGCACATGGTCGGCCGACCGCTGTCGCAGGCACCACAGGCGCCGCAGTTCCCGAGGGTGGACAGCACGACATGATCACCGACGGCGACGCTGGTGACCGCGGCGCCGACCTGGGTGATGATGCCGGCCCCCTCGTGGCCCAGAACGACGGGCGTGTTGAACGGGATGGTGCCGTTGATCACGCTGACGTCGCTGTGACACACGCCCGAGTTGACGATCTGGACCTTGACCTCGTTGGCGTCGGGCTCGCGTACCTCGAGTCCCTCGACCACCGACAGCTCCTCGCCGTCGAAGACGATTCCCTTCACGTTGTCACCCCTGAACCCTGTGGATCGGACAGGGCGATGGTATCGGTGTGGTCGAGGTGGGGCGAAGTGAGCTCGCCGCTCGGGCTCAGGCCCAGGGGCCCACGCCCAACACGATGCCGGTGTTCCAGGTGACCACCACGACGTACCAGGCGATGGCCACACCCAAGGTGGCGTGCACCACGCGGATGCGGGCCCGGATCATGAACATGAACCACGCCACCGCCCCCAGGGCCACCACCTTCACCGCTGCGGCCGTCCAGAGGCTGGCCACCACGTCCTGCATGAGCGGGTTGGCCTCGCGCAGCACCCCGCGTTGCAGCCCGACGTGGGTGATGATCATGTCGCCCAGATTCAACCCCACCAGCACGGTGAACAGCACCATGGCGGTGGAGACGCGGATGTCCCGCACCGCCCGGTTGCCGTCGATCGTCAGCTCGCCCAAGACGTCGTTCTCCATCAAATCGCAGAGTACATCATGAAATATACCGAAAGATATCCACTGCTCACTGGCCCAGGAACCCCCGCAGCAGGGGATCGACCTGGGCATTGACCAGCAGGCTCCCACCGTCGATGACGACGCTGTGCCCGGTGACGTAGCGAGCCAGATCCGAACACAGGAACACCACCACATCGGCCACCTCGTCGGGATGACCGATGCGACCCAACGGCGTACCGGCTTCGATGGGACCGGCCAGCTCCGGGTCGTCGCAGATGAAGTCGTTGAGTCCGGTCCGGATGAACCCGGGAAGGACGGCGTTCACCCGGATGCCGTCGCGGCCGTACTCCAGCGCCCCCGATCGGGTGAGGGCGATGGCGGCCGCCTTGGCCGCCGAGTAGGGCGCCTCACCGCGGGTGGGGCGAAGGCCGTTCTGACTGGCGTTGGTGACGATGCTGCCCCCACCGGCGGCGCGCAGATGTGGCACCGCGGCGCGCATGCCGGTGAACACGGAGGTGAGGTTGGTGTCGATCAGCCGATGCCACTCGGCGTCGTCGTAGGCATCGAGGTCCATCACGTTGCCCACCCCTGCGTTGTTGAACAGGTCGGTCAGCCCACCCATGGCCCCGGTAGCGGCGTCGATGGCATCGGTGAGGGCCGCCGAGTCGGTGACGTCGGCTTGGTGGAACGTGGCGTCGAGGTCCTCGGCCAATCGCTTGCCGCGATCGGCATCGATGTCGATGAGCGCGACGGCGGCTCCCTCGTCGACGAACCGCCGGGCCGTCGCCGCACCGATGCCTCTGCTGGCTCCGGTGACGATGACCTGGTGCCCCTCCAGCAGTCCCATGGCGCCGAGTCTTGCAGTCGCTGCGGCGGCGGGCACGCCGAGTGTCCGGCGCCTGCTCCGTCGTCGACGATCAGCCGGCGGCGGAGAGACTCCACGCGACGATCGCGGCCATGGTGTCTCGCAGCTGCTCGCGGGGCACACCCCAGTTCTCGAAGCCCTGCCGATGCGCCGCCACGTGGGCCAGCATCGACGTGAGGACGCCGGCCACGGCGGCCGGACGGGCCGTTTCCGGTAGCCGACCTTCGGCCACGTGGGTATCGACCAATGCGTCCATCGCCTGGTTGGCCCCGTGCAACAGCCCGGTTCTGAGGTCACGGAATCGCTCGTCGCCCTCCAGCGCGGCCAGGTCGATCACGCGGATCAGCGACCAGTGCGCCTGCCAGAAGTCGAGGTAGCCGTCGGCCACCCGTCGGGCCACCGCCATCGGATCGTCATCCCAGTTCTGCGCCACGATGAGCGAGCGCAGCTCGCCGGATCCGTGCTCGGTGAGCTCGGCGGCCAGCACCAGGACCGCGGCTTCCACATCGGGAAAGTACTGGTAGAAGGTGGCGGGTGATGTGCCTGCCGTCCGGGTGATGTCGACCACCTTCAGGTCGCGATACGTCGAGGTGTTCAGCAGCGCCAGCGTGGTGTCGAGCAGGCGACGCCTGGTGGCCAGCCCTCGCCGTCCCGGTACCCGCCCATCGACCGCTCGCAGCTCGGCGCGATCGTCCGCCAGCAGTGCTGCCCGGTCGTCCGCCAGCAGCTCCTCGCGGTCTTCGGTGCTCACGACAGGCGAGAGTAGACCCGACCGCCCGGAGCCTCTGCACCGGGTCGCCGGGGATCAGAGCCCGAACGAGCCGTCGTCGAGATGCACCTTCCATCCCGACGCCGCCCAGTTGCCGCCGTCGACGTGCAGCGACGAGCCGGTGATGAACCGGCTGAGGTCCGACGCCAGGAAGACGGCGGCAGCGGCACTGTCGTGTACCGACCCCATCTCGGGCCAGGTCTGCGACGCCCAGTGCGTGTGGCTGATGGCGCCCGAGTCATCGGCCAGCACCGCGTCGCCAGGGGTCGGAGTGACGTCGACAGCGATGCAGTTGACCCGGATCCGGTCGCCAGCCAGCTCCATCGAGAGGCTCTGCGACAGGCTGGCCACGCCCGCCTTCATGGCGCTGTAGATGGCGAACCCGGGGCCGGCCCGGTGGGCCTCGATCGAGGTGACGTTGATGATCGATCCGCCGGAGGTCATGTGGGGCACGGTGTGGCGGATGAACGAGGTGACACTGGTGAAGTTCTCCCGGATCAGGGCGTTCTCACCCTTGGCACTCACATCGAGGAAGGCGGCGTTGAAGCCGCCGCCGGCGTTGTTGACCAGGATGTCGACGGAACCGAAGGCGTCGGCCACGTCGGCCACGAACGCGGCCACGGCGTCCTCGTCGCGCACGTCGAGCAGACCGGTGAGGGCGGCTCGTCCCTGGGCGGCGATGTCGGTCGCCGTCGCGGCCATGTCCTCGGCCTCCCGATCGCAGATGGCCACGTCGGCGCCGAATCGGGCCAGGCCGGTCGCGATCGCCTCACCGATGCCGCGTGCTGCGCCGGTGACGATGGCGGTGCGCCCGTCCAGACGGATGTGTTCCGGCGCCGGCGGCGCGCCATCCCAGATGGACGGTTCCCCGGTGAGCCCCATGGCGTCTCCTTCGTACAGCGATCAAGGACCTTTCCGAACGGACCGGCCGACCAGAGCGTCCCATCCAGTCCTCGGCGCCGCCAGACCGCCGTCGCCGACGGGGTGATCAGACCGGGCCGAGCTCGGACCGGATGGCCTCGGTGTCGGCTCCCAGGGCCCGGGCCCGTCCCCGATCCGGACGAGACCGCGGTGGGGCGGCCGCGCCGGGATCGGCCTGACGCCAGGTCGTTCCCGCGGCCACATGAGCCGCGGCATCGCAGAGCGACGCCGACACCAGACCGGCTCGACCCTGGTCGAGGCAGGCCAGGGCAGCCAGCGCGGCGTAGAGCCCGGTGATGGGATCGGCCGCGGCATCGGCCACGAACCGCGGCGGCGATCCGGGAATCACCAAACCCCCGGCCACCGCGCCGTCGTCGCCGAACGCCACTCGCTGCCCGGCCGCGCCGACGCGGCCGTACCCGGTGATCGAGACCCACACCGTGCCGGCCGCTACGTATCCCCCGACATCGATGCCCCATTGCCGCATCACCCGCGGTCGCGAGCCGTCGATCACCACGTCGGCCCGGTGCAGCAGCGCCAGCAGCAGACGGACGTCACCCTCGTCATCCCGATCCACCACCACCGATTCCTTGCCGGCGTTCAGGAGATCGAAGAATGCGGTGTTGCCCCGCCGGGCTCCGTCCGGGCGGCGGCGAGTCTCCACCTTCACCACCCGGGCGCCGGCTCGGCCCAGCAGGTCGCCGCACAGGGGACCGGCCCACAGCCCGGCCAGCTCGACCACGAGGGGCCGGGCACTCGGTGCGATGTCGGGGCCCTCGGTCACCGACACCGGCCCGGTCACCGATGGTGGCCGGTCGGGGACCGCGGCCAATGGGAGGCCCAGGTCGGCGGCTCGGGCCACGAGGTCGGCGTTGCCACGGGTGCTGATGGCCGCCTTCACGTCCGGCCAACCCTGGACGGACCGCTGCACGAGGGCCGGCAGCAGGTCGATGTCGGACGGGCGGGCCAGGTTGACGGCCAGCCAACCATCGGCCGTCGGCACCATCTCGGCCAGTCCCCCAACCGACCGGGCGCCCTGGCGTCCCAGCCCGCCGATGGCGGCTCGCTCGCCGAGCAGGGCACAGCCCGCCACCGACAGCGGATGGCCCCGTCGGGAGGCCAACTCGGCCACCGCACCAGCTGCGGTGTGCAGCCGGGCGGCGAGAGGTCCAACGGCGTCGAAGACCGGTCCGTCGGCGTCGCCCGTGAGGGCCATGGCCCCCGACTCGGCCCACGTCGGCGCGGCCCCGAATCGGTCCTCGTCGGCCAGCCACAGGTCCATGATCGCCACTCCACGCACGATACCGAGACGGCCCCGCCTGGCGGGGGGCGCCTCCCGTCCGCAACAATCAACGACGTCCACACAGTCGACATGGAGTTCCAATGCCTGAGTTGAAGATGGGCGGCAAGCTGTCCAGCACGGTCTGCGCCACCGAGATCATCGTGGTCAAGACCCCCGGCGGCGACATCGACGTCACCTGCGGCGGTGCCCCCATGGTCGATCCGGGCAGCGCCGGCGACCCCACGGGCTCGCCGGCCGAAGGTGCGGCCGAGGGAACGCTGCTGGGAAAGCGGTACGTCAACGCCGACGAGACACTGGAGGTGCTCTGCACCAAGCCGGGCGAGGGTTCGCTCGCGGTCGGCGGTGAGGCGCTGGCCCTGAAGGAAGCCAAGCCGCTCCCGGCTTCGGACTGATCGATCCGGGGACCCGTTCAATGAACATCATGATGCTGCTCGAGATGGCGAGCAGCGGATTCGGTGATCGCGTGGCCATCGGCACCGGCGACGACGCGCTCACCTACCAGGAGCTCTTCGACAAGGCGGGCCAGGCCGCCACCCGGTTCGCTACGGCCGACATCGCCCATGTCGGCCTCATCGACGTGTCGAGCCCGACCCTGCCCGTGGTCCTGTTCGGCGCCGGGTGGGCCGGTTTGCCGTTCGTGCCCATCAACTACCGCCTGGACGCCGAGACCCTCACCACGCTGGCTGCGAGGGTCGCGCCCGCCCGCGCCGTGTGCCATCCCGACTTCGTGGACCTGGTCAGCTCGGTCGACGGCATCAGCACCGAGGACCGGGGAGCGTTCCTCCGGGGGCTCGACGGCCTGAAGCCTCATCACGAGGCGTGGGGAATGGACGGCGAGGACATCGCCGTCCTGCTCTTCACCAGCGGTACCACCGGTGATCCCAAGGCGGCGGTGCTGCGCCACAAGCACCTCGTGTCCTACATCCTGGGGTCGGTCGAGTTCATGGGTGCCGGTGAGGACGAAGCCATCCTGGTCTCGGTCCCGCCCTATCACGTGGCCGGTCTGGCCTCGCTGCTCAGCTCGGTCTTCGCCGGCCGACGCATCGTGCAATTGCCGCAGTTCGACGCC
>JAOUEE010000360.1 GCA_029858875.1 Acidimicrobiia bacterium | reverse complement strand
GTCGTCGATGATGATGCAGTTGGCATCGGTGTAGCTGCCATCGGACTCGGCGTCGTCGGCCCGGTCCTCGGGGTCGGCCACCGATCGGTAGTCGGGGCCGAACTGCTTGCCGGCGTTGGTCACCAAGGACCGGACGTCGGTGATCTCGTTGCCCCTTACCACCATGCGGAACCCGGGCTCCAGATCGGGATCGCCCCGATTCACCGCCTGGAGGATGGTGACCCCGCTGTACTGGGTCAGCCCCTGGGCTCCCACCGATTCGATGCGGTTGTCCTCGACGAGAACGTTGTCGGAACCGATGACCGAGACGCCGCCGCCGGGGAAGCCGTGGATGACGTTGTCGACCGCCCGGATGCCGTTGGCGTAGTCGACCGAAAGCCCCGAAGCCCATCCAGCGGGAGCGGTGTTGTTCTCACCGGCGAACTCGAAGCCCATGATCGTGATGTGCTCCACCGGCTCGACGACCAGTCGCTCCTCGGGAGTCAGGTCGAGGATCGGCCCACCCTCGGGCTGGAGGTGCATGCCAGGGCCGCCCGTGGCCCTGATGATCGGCCGCTCACCGGGGTAGTTGCGCAACGTGATGGGCGCATCGAGCGTGCCCGACTGCTCGACCACGAGGTCTTCGGTATACGTACCGCCCCGCACCACGATGGTCATGCCTGGTCGGGCCTGGTCCACCGCGAACTGGACCGTGCGCCACGGGGCCGCCTCGGTGCCCGGACCGCCGTCGACGCCGTCGACGGCCACGAACCTGGCATCGGCCGGCACCGGTACCACGCCATCGCCGACGTCGATGGTCTCCCCCGCCACCGGCAGATCGAGCGACCGCGCCTGCCCGCCCACCAACTCGAGGTAGCGAAAGGCACCGTTGCACTTCAGCGTGTCGACCTGGGGGACCGACGGCCGGCTCTGGCACGAGCCCGTCGCCGGGTCCGTGAAGCCGGTGGCGATGGTGTCGGGCGACGCCGATGCGAACCGCCGGCCGTCGAGCTCGATGTAGGCCACGACGAGATCCCGATCGACCTCTCCTTCGACCCCGTCGTTGATGAAGCGGACCTCGACCGCACCCTCGTCGGTGGTGGTCACCGTCTGTTCGGTCTCGACGACGTCAGCCGTGAACTGGAGGACCAGGTGCACGCCGACCCACACCTCGACGGCTTCGGTGCCGGTGGTGCCCCGGGCCACGATGGTCAGCTCCGATGACGGCAGCACCTGGGCCGACGTGGTGGGCGGGGGCGGCGGATCAGGCAGTGTGCGCCGCGTGGAGAACGCGTAGGCCACCGCGCCTCCTCCGGCGCCGGCCAGGACGGCGATGGCGGCCAAGATCCGCCACCACCGACGGGGCGGTGGCGGCCCTTCGGACTCCTCATCGCTGCCGTCGCTCACGACCCGGAGTGTACGAGACGGACCGCATCCCACGATCCGGGATGATCCGGGATGATCTGGCGTGACTTCGTCACAAATATTGCGACCAACCCACGCAATTTCGGTCAGGGGGCAAATCACACTGCTGTTCTTTGTCGGTGGGTTCAGGTAGACATGCACCATGGAAGACGCCGACGAACTGCTCGAGGAGCCGCTCGATCTGATCGCCGATCCCGAGGATCCCTCCGACACCGGCGTGCGTTACCTCTCGCCGTCCTCGGCCGGCTCGTTCGAGCAGTGCCCCCAGCGCTGGAAGTTCCGCTACCTCGACCGCCTTCCCGATCCGCCCGGCGAGGCGGCTCTGGCCGGGACGTTCGCCCACCGGGTGCTCGAGGTGTTGCTCCAGCTACCCTCGGCCGATCGCACTCCCGAGCAGGCCAAGGCCATCGCCCGAGACGAGTGGCCGTCAATGGAGTCCGACCCGGACTTCGCCCAACTCTCGCTGGATGACGCGCAGGCTCGACGGTTCCGGTGGGTGGCCTGGAGCGCCATCGAGGGGCTCTGGCGACTCGAGGACCCGGCCCGCGTGCAGGTCCAGGCCACCGAACAGGTGGTGGACGCCACGCTCGGGGGTGTGCCCTTCCGAGGCATCGTCGACCGTCTCGACATCGAGACCGACGGCATGGTCGTCACCGACTACAAGTCGGGTCGGGTGCCCCGACCCCGCTATCGCCATGGCCGCCTGTCCCAGGTCCTGCTGTACGCCGCCGCCGTCACCGAGATGCTGGGCGAGGCCCCCCGCCGCGCCCGGTTGCTGTACCTCGGTCAGCGCACCATCGAGACCGACGTGACCGAGGAGGCCGTCGCCGAGGTGGTGGACGCGCTCACCACCACCTGGCGCGATCTCCAATCGTCGTGCGCGTCGACCGCGTTCGAGACCCGCACCGGCCCGCTGTGTGCCTGGTGCCCGTACCTCGATCAGTGCCCGGCCGGTATCGGTGAGGTGACCACCCGCCACGAGCGGGGTGCGGTGCGCCTCGATGCGCCGGGACTGGCCGTCGTCGCCGCGGCCAGCTGAAGAGCCGCGTCGCTAACGGTTTCGCCACCAGCGACGTACCAGGACCGCGCCCACCAGCGCGGTGGCGGTGCCGGCCACCACGGCAGCGGTGATGACCCGAGGATCGGGGTCGGGCCCAGGGGGTGGAGGCGTGACCATCGGAGCAGGCACCGAGACCCTGGTTCGGGACCCGGACGCGGGTGCCGTCACCTGCGGCGGTGGACCGGTCCGCTCCAACAGGCCATCGACCGGAGCGGCCCCCGTGTCGTCGGCCGTCGGTCGCCGACGATTCCGCTGCGGGTCATAACCCGCCATCGGTCCGCCCTCCTTCGGGTGCCGACCCGGCACCGGCCGGCGCCCACGGAGCCGATGCGGTGGTCGCGGCACCATTGCCCGCCCCGTCCCTCGGGGCCGCAGGGTTCGCCGGGTCGGGTACCCCCGCGTCGGGCTCCTCCACCTCGGGCGCCGGTTGACCGAGCCCGACGATCCGGTACAGCACGTCGAATTCGGCCGCCGCCTCGGATGCACCGGCCCGGGGGGCCAGCGAATGGATGGGAAGGGACTGGGCTGCGGCCTCGGGTAACGCCGCCCGCTGTCGTATGGGAGGAAGGCAGCGCTCGCCGTGATCGAGCACCAGCTGCTCGTGCCAGTAGCGGGCATCACGGGTCCGGCCCAGCTTGTTGACGGCGATCCCGGCGAACTCGAGCGGTTGCGACCGGCGGCCGGCCACCCGCTCGATGCTGCGGACGATCTGCTGCACCCCGTCGGAGGCCCAGGCACCCGGTTCGGTGACCACCAACGCCCGGTCGGCGGCGAACAACCCGTTGACGGTGAGCAATCCCAGCGACGGCGGGCAGTCGATGAGCACCAGGTCGGCGTCGATCCCCTGGATGGCCACCGCCAGACGATCCTGGGCGCCGATGGGATCGTTGGCCAACTGTGGCTCCCGCACCGCCAGCACAGGCGATGACGGCGCCACGAGTGGTTGCTTCCCCGTGTCTGGCCAGTCTGCGACCGTCAGTACCTCGGCGAGGGAGCCGGGCCGGTCCACGGCCAGGGCATCATCGACGGTGGACGTGGGACCGAACACTCCCAGACCCGTGGTGGCGTTGGCTTGGGGGTCGAGATCGACGACGACCACCCGGACACCCGCCGCCCAGGCACTGGCCGCCAGGCCGAGGACCACGGTGGTCTTGCCGACTCCGCCCTTCTGGTTCACCACCGCGACGACGCTCATGTCGCCACCGTAGCCAACCACACGGCGCCGACGAATTGCGGTGGCCTCCAGGGTGGCCGAATCCGGGCCGCTATGCCGGAATTCACCGCCCGCTGCCTTGCAAAACCGCCCCATACGCGCCACCGTGAGGTACTCC
>JAOUEE010000058.1 GCA_029858875.1 Acidimicrobiia bacterium | reverse complement strand
TGCTGTACGAGGAGCTCATCAAGACCGACATCGAAGCAGTGAAGGTCCTGTTCCGGGCGTTCAACCGTTGGCTCGACGAGGATTGGGGCTGCAACTACCAGGACACCGTCTTCGCCGCTCCCTACATGACCTTGGCCGATGTCGACTTCGCCATCGAGGAGCTCGAATGGGCCCTCGACCGGGGGGCGCGGGTCGTGTGCATGCGTCCGGCCCCCGTCACCACCGCCGTCGGCGTGCGCTCGCCGGGCGATGAGATGTTCGACCCGTTCTGGGCCAGGGTCAACGAGGCCGGCATCACCGTCGTGGTGCACGCCGGCGACAGTGGCTACAGCTCCAACGGGTACGCCCAGGACGGTTTCGCCGCCGGCTTCGGTGGTGGGTACGGCAAACCGTCGATCAAGGCATTCAACATCGAGCGGGCGGCCCACGACTGGCTCATCACGATGTCGCTCGAGCAGATGTACACCCGGTTCCCCAACCTCCGGATCGCCTCGGTGGAGAACGGGTCGGACTTCCTCTCGCTGATGTTCCGCAAGCTCCAGCAGACGGCTCGCAAGTACATGGGCCTGTTCGGCGACGACCCGGTAGAGCTGTACAAGCAGCACGTCTGGATGAACCCGTTCTGGGAGGACGACCCCATCGAGGTCGTCGACCTCATGGGCCCCGAACGGGTGGTCTTCGGCTCCGACTGGCCCCACATCGAGGGCATGCCGCAGCCTCTCGACTATGTGGTGGAACTGAAGGAGCTCGACGAAGGTGTGCAGCGCCGCGTGCTGCGCGACAACGCCCGCGAACTCAATCAGTTGCGGCCCGCCTGACCGTAGGCTCCGCCCCCCGGCGTCTCCACCACCAGCACATCGTCGATCCCCACCGACGTTCGGGCCACGCCCGCCAGCTCTTCCACTCGGCCGGTGGCCCGGATCAGGCGGTTGCGGCCGGGCAGGCCGGGACCGCCACCCGACAGACCGTGCGGTGCCACGATCCGGCGGGAGCTCACGATGTTGACGTCCATGGCGTCGAGGAAGCGGATGCGTCGACGCACCCCATCCCCACCCCGGTGCCGGCCGGCGCCGCCTGAGCCCGAACGGATGGAGAACTCCTCGATCCGGACCGGGAACCGGGCTTCGATCACCTCGGGGTCGGTCAGGCGTGAGTTGGTCATGTGCGTGTGGACGGCGCTGGCGCCGGGGTACCGCGGGCTGGCTCCGGCACCGCCACACAGCGTCTCGTAGTACTGGAAGCGCTCGGTGCCCCACACGATGTTGTTCATCGTTCCCTGCCCGGCGGCCAGCTCGCCGAGTGCGGCGAACAGGCTGTCGACGATCAGCTGGCTGGTCTCGACGTTGCCGGCCACGACCGCTCCCGGGGGAAGCGGCGAAACCATGCTGGCGGGGGGCAGGATCAGCTCGATCGGCCGGAAGCATCCGTCGTTGAGGGCGATGTCGCTGTCGATGAGGCACCGGAACACATACAGCACGGCGGCCCGGGCCACGGCGGCCGGTGCGTTGAAGTTGCCGGGATGCTGGGCGCTGGTGCCCGTGAAGTCGACCACCACGCGACCGCTGGCCCGGTCGGGGGTGACGGCCACGTCGATGTGGCTGCCGTCGTCGGCCAGACCCCGGAAGTGGCCGGCATCGAGGTGACGGATGGCTCGACGGACGGCCGCCTCGGCGTTGTCCTGGACATGAGCCATGTACGCGGTGACGGTGGCCTCTCCGTACCGATCGACCATCCGGAGCAGTTCCTGCTCACCCCGCAGGCAGGCCGCCACCTGGGCTCGGAGATCGGCCACGTTGGTGTCGGGGGAGCGGGCGGGATGGGGACCACGCCGCAACACGGCCAGCAGCGAGCCCTCGTCGAAGGCATCGTCGTGGGTGAGGCGCAGGTGGTGGATGACGACTCCTTCCTCCTCGATCGAGGTGGAATGGGCGGGGAACGATCCCGGGCTCACGCCGCCCACATCGGCGTGATGGCCGCGGGCGGCGAGCAGGTAGCGGTGCGTCCCTTCCCGGTCGAACACGGGCCGAACCACCGTGATGTCGGGCAGGTGGGTTCCGCCGTCGTAGGGCGCGTTGGTGACGAAGGTGTCGCCCGGGCGCCAATGTCCCTCGTGGGCCACGGCCACGCTCTGCACCGCGGCGCTCATCGAGCCGAGATGCACCGGGACGTGCGGGGCGTTGGCCACCAACGCACCTCGTCCATCGAAGACGGCACAGGAGAAGTCGCGCCGCTCCTTGATGTTCACCGAGACGGCCGTCTGCTCGAGGACCGTGCCCATCTGCTCGGCAACGGCCATGAACCGGTTGTCGAACAGCTCCAGTCTCAGCGGATCCAGCTGTTCGCCGATGTCGGCGTTCGCCGGACGGATCCGCTGGCGCCGCAGCACGAGTGTGCCCGTCGGGTCGATCCCCGCCGACCACCCCGGCTCCACGATCACCGTCGTGTTGTCCGACGCGATCACACAGGGCCCGATCTCGGGTTCGGCATCGGCTCGCAGCGCGCGCCGATCGACGATGTCCACCGGTCGGGGTGACCCATCGACCCACATCGCTCCCTGGACCCGGCCCGGCGACGCGCCGTCGTCGGTGGCGACACCGAGCTCGGCATCGGCCGCGAGAGCGGACGCGATGATCGTCTCGACCTCCACCCGCTCGATGACCAGCGGACGCTCGGGCGGTGCGAATCCGAAGCGTTGCCGGTGGGCGACCTCGAAACGCCGGCGAAGTGCCGACGCATCGTCGAAGGGCACCACCAGCACCGTGTCGCTCCCGTCGTAACGCAACCCGACGCGGATGACGGTCGCCCCGTCCGTGCCGGCAGCTGCCTGCATCTCGGTGCCGGCCGTTCGGGCCCGGTTGACGGCATCGGCGGTGAGATCCAGTCCCATCCACCGACTGCGGATCGTGCGCTCGTCGGCCAGTCCGATGCCGAGGGCCGAGAGCACGCTGGCCAGCGGGTGCACGAGGATCGTGTCGATGCCGAGCTGGTCGGCCACGGCGCAGGCGTGCTGGCCGCCGGCACCACCGAAGCAGGCCAGCGTGTAGTCGGCGAGGTCATGTCCCCGCTCGACGGAGATCTTCTTCACCGCGTTGGCCATGTGTTCGACGGCGATCTGGAGGGCACCGGCCGCCACCCGGTGGGCGTCCCAGTCGCCGGGGAGCTGTCCGGCCAGGGCGTCGAAAGCGGCGCGGCTGGCCGCGGGGTCGAGACCGTGGTCGCCATCCGGGCCGAACACGGCGGGAAACGACTCGGGTCGGATCCGACCGAGCACGGCGTTGGCGTCGGTGACGGTGGCCGGCCCGCCGCGGCCGTAGCACGCCGGTCCGGGTGCCGCCCCGGCCGATGCCGGCCCCACCCGGAGCCGCCCGTGTTCCACGTGGACGATCGACCCACCGCCTGCGGCCACGGTGTGGATCTCGAGCATCGGGATCTGGACCGGGATGCCGGCCACGGTGGTCTCCTCCACCCGCTCGTACAGCCCGGCATGGTGGGAGACGTCGGTGGACGTCCCGCCCATGTCGAAGCCGATGAGCGCCTGGTGGCCGGCGGCCCTCCCGGTGTTGGCCATGCCGACCACACCACCCGCGGGCCCCGACAGCACGGCGTCCTTGCCTCTGAAGCTGCCGCCGTCGATGACCCCGCCGTTGGACTGCATGAACCGCAGCCGGGTGCTGGACCCGGCGGGGCAGAGCTGCGCGGTGAGGTCGTCGACGTAGCTGCGCAGCGTCGGCGACAGGTAGGCGTCGAGAACGGTGGTCTGGCCGCGACTCACCAGCCGCATGGCCGGGCTGACCTCGTGGCTGACCGATGTGTGGTCGAAGCCGGCCTGGCGGGCCAGCGCGGCCACCCGTCGCTCGTGGTCGGGTTCGAGGTAGCTGTGCAGGAGGGCCACGGCCACCGCCCTGGCCCCGTCCCGGCGTGCTCGATCCAGCGCTTCGGCCGTGGCCGCTTCGTCGAGTGGTACCAGCACCGTGCCGTCGGCGTCGAGTCGCTCGTCGACCTCGATCACGTGTCGGTACAGGACCTCGGGCAGCACGATGTCGAGCGCGAACAGGTCGGGTCGGGTCTGATGACCGATGCGGAGGAGGTCGCGGAACCCGCGGGTGATGACCAGCACGGTTTCACTGCCCGTGCGTTCCAGCAGCGTGTTGGTGGCGACCGTGGTACCGATCTTCACCTCGACGATGTGGTCCGGTGCGATCGGCTCATCGTCGCCCAGCCCGAGGACGCGGCGGATGCCCAGGACGATGGCGTCGCCGGCCGTCTGGGCGGAGAGCAGCTTGTGGACATGGAGGTCACCGTCGGGACCCCGGCCGATGACGTCGGTGAAGGTTCCCCCGCGGTCGACCCAGAATCGCCAACCTGTGGACGGTCGGGCGTCGTCGACCGGCATGGGCTCGACAGTAGCGGTCAAGCCGCTCCGCCTTCGCGTCGATACCTCGGTCGTGCTGCCCGAATCGTCACGATCGATCGCGTCCCGCATCTCCGAGGACGTGGCCCGCTTCCTGGATGTGCGCCTCTGGTCGGTGAGACCCGACACGATGGTCGAATGTGCGCCCCCGGCGTGGGTGCGGGCCGCTGCACCCGGGGCCACGTTCCGCGGCCCACCGCCCATTGCGGCCGGTGACCGCTTCCATGTGGTGGCCTGTCTGGAGCAGGCGGCCCGACGGGGGCGCGCCGAGGCAATCGTCCGGGCCGAGGAGTCCGGCGAGGACCTGCTGATCGTTGCCCTGGACGTGCGGCCCACCGAGGACGCGCTGGTCGTGCTGGCCGGCCCCGACGCCGCCGCCGGGCGAACGGTCGAGCCGGTGGGGCTCGACTCGGCGACGGAACTGCTCGATTCCGTCGGCCTGCTGGAACGGCTGCGGGCTCTCCCCATCGAGCGCGACGCGGCGATCTTCCTGGCTCGGGTCGAGGGTCTCAGCGATGTGGTCCGCACCTCGGTCGAGGCCGGTGACGTGGTGGCCGCCCTGGCCGACCGCTTCCGAGCCCGGTTGGCCGAACGGGGCTGGTGGGCCCGCATCGACGTCGACACCTTCGCCCTCCTGGTGACGGAAGACCTGGACGAGCTCGACGGTTCCTTCCTGGCCGACCGGATCGCCGAGCTGGTGCGTCAGCCGATCGCCTACGGCGACCGCGCGCTCGAGTTCACGGCAGCTATCGGATGGAGCGTGGGTCGGGGGCGCCGCTTCCCGACGGCCCTGCTGTACGACGCCGGCGTCGCGCTGGCGGAGGCATCCCGTCACGGCGTGGGCCGAACGGTGGCTTACAGCGAGCGGCTCCGTGAGCGCATCACCCGACGTTCGACGCTGCGTCATGATCTGCCTTCGGCCCTGGCCCGCGACGAGCTGTTCCTGGACTTCCAGCCGATCCACGATCTGCACGACCTGACCCCGATCGGCGCCGAAGCCCTGATGCGGTGGCAGCACCCGGATTACGGCCTGTTGCGTCCGGCCGACTTCATCCCCCTGGCCGAGGAGAGCGGCGTCATCGCCGACCTGGGCTGGTGGCTGGCCGATCAGGCCGTGCGAGCCCTCGTGGCCCTTCGCGGCGCGTTCGCCCCGGCCTCGGAGTTCACGGTGGCCATCAACGTCTCCGGGCGGCAGCTCAATGACGACCGGTTGGTTCGGGACCTGGACCGGGTGATCGAGCTGCACCGGATCGACCCGAGCTCGATCGTGGTCGAGTTGACCGAGACCGCGCTGATGGCCGGCGATCAGGGGATCGAGACGCTCCTCCGGGTGGCTGATCTCGGCTGTCGGATCGCGGTGGACGACTTCGGCGCCGGCTTCGCTTCGCTGGACTATCTGAGTCGACTCCCGGTCGACTCGGTGAAGCTGCACCCTTCGTTCGTGCATCGCATCGACGAGCCTCGAGTGACCCGCCTGGTGGCCGCCGTCCTCGTGCTGTGCCGTCAGCTCGGGGTCGGCGTCGTGGCCGAGGGGATCGAGTCGTCCCGTCAGCTGAAGCGACTACGAGAGCTGGGGGTCGGATACGGGCAGGGCTATCTGCTCGGTCGGCCGGTCGCCCTTGACGGGCTGATCGGCGAGGAGGCGGCCGCAGGTGTGTCGCGACCCCGCTCGGGTCCGGCCGTGCTGGTGCCCTGACCCTGTCGGGGCTCAGCGTTCGAAGCGGGAGCGCAGCGCCGGGTGGAGGTCGTGGCCGATGGCGGCCAGGCGGAGCGGGGTGATCGAGATGACGTCGGCGCTGGAGGCGGCCATGTCGGTGTCATCGGCGTCGGGTCCGACCACTCGCAGACCCACGGTTCCCTGGTGCACGTACCGGCCGTCGTGCTCGGCGAACAGCTTCCCGTGGCGAGTGGCGGCCAACCGGGTGATACGGCGCGGAGTGGACGCATCGGCCGACGATGGCAGGTTGACCGAGAGCACGTCGACGGACTCGGGTAGTCCAGCCGTCCACACCTCACCGACGATCTCGGCCGCCAGGGCGCTCAGACGTTGCCAGTCCCGTCGCGACGCCGGTGAGGACATGAACCGTGACCACACTTCCCACTCGCCCTCGCGAACCGCGCTGAAGGCCACGCCGGGCAGCCCCACCTGGGCGGCCTCCAGGGCGGCCCCCACGGTGCCGCTCGCCGACAGGTACGAGGCGCCGTGGTTGGCCCCGATGTTGATGCCGGAGACGACCAGGCGAGGCTCGTCGGCGAACAGCGACTTCACCCCGAGCTGTGTGCAGTCGGCGGGGTAGCCCGACACGGTGATCACCTGGTGGTCGCCGATGACGCGTGCACCGGTGGTCACCGGGACGAACCGGCTCATCGCCTTGCCGATCCAACTGCGCTCCTGGTCGGGGACGACGGCGCGGGCGGGTGCGATGGTGCGGAGGGCGTCGAGGAGGGGGCCGAGGGCCGGGGAGTCCACACCGTCGTCGTTGGTGACGAGGATCCAGTCGGGGTCGGGTGCGGGGCTCACGGGCGAAGGGTGGCCTCAGACGAGGATGGCGGCCCGGAAGGCGGCCACCGTGGCGTCGTCGATCCCGAGGGCGTCTCGGCGGTAGGTGTCGAAGGATCCGTAGGTCTCCTCGACGCCGGCGAAGGCCTGATCGAGGTAGTCGGCCCGCACCTCGACCAGGGACCGGATGGCCGCGAGGTCGGTCTCGCTGACGTCGTCGACGTCGGCCCCCCGTCGCTCGGCGAGCGTGGTGCGGTAACGCTCGACCACGACGGCGTTGTGCTCGGACCGGATCTCGTTGGTGCGGAGGTAGTCATCGGTGATCGTGTCGCGGTCGACGCCGGCCAGGGACAGCACCAGTGCGGCCGTCCAGCCGGTCCGGTCCTTGCCGGCGGTGCAGTGGAACAGCACCGGTTGGTGATGATCGGTGATCAGCGTCAGCACCACGTCGCGGTAGCGCTCGATGCGATAGGGGTCGATGGCCATCTGCCGGTAGCCGCGGGGGAAGGCGTCGGGGTCGACGTGGGTGTCGCGACCCTCGGCGATGGCTGCGGCCTGCACCGCGAACTCACTGGTGCCGTGGTTGGGTGAGATGTGCACCGTTCGGGCACCCAGATCGGGGGTGGGCAGCCGCTGGATCTCGTCTTCGCGACGCAGGTCGACGATGGTGGTCAATGCCAGTCCGACGAGCACTTCACGCTCGGCGTCGTCCAGGTCGGCCAGCTGACCGCTGCGGAACAGCCGGCCGGGCGCGATGCGGTCGCCCGATGGCGTGGGGATCCCGCCGAGATCACGCAGGTTCCGGGAGGCGAGCAGGACGGTCATGGGTAGAACAGGGTAGTGAGCATCCTCATCGACGCCGAGCAGATCACCATGTCGAGGCCTGGTCGGCCGCTGTTCAGCGACGTCTCGGTGACGGTGTCGACCGGCGATTCGATCGGGGTCGTCGGTCTCAACGGCGCCGGGAAGTCCACCCTGGTGCGGGTGCTCACCGGCCGGGTGCAGCCCGAGTCCGGCGTGGTGAGAGTGGGTCGTGGGGTCACGATGGCCGTGCTGGACCAGCGCCCCGAGCTCGGGGCGCACACGGTTCGGTCAGCCGTCGGGGGCGGCTGGGAGGGCGAGGCGGTTCTCGACCGGCTGGGCCTCGGCGGGCGCCTCGACGATCCGGTCGATCGCCTCTCGGGAGGCGATGCCAAACGGGTGGCGTTGGCCCGCACGCTCGTGGCCGACGCCGACCTGCTGGTGCTCGATGAGCCCACCAACCATCTCGACATCGACGGCATCGCGTGGCTGGAGGACCATCTCGACTCGTTTTCCGGTGGCCTCTTGCTGGTGACGCACGATCGCCACCTGCTGGACCGGGTCACGACCAGGGTGCTGGAGGTCGATCGGGGCGCGGTGTACGTGCACGAGGGGGGCTACGACGCGTTCCTCGAGGCGCGGGCCGAGCGGGACATGGCGGCGGCCGAGTCCGAGACCAAGCGCCGGAACCAGGCCCGTCAGGAGCTGGCCTGGCTGCGACGGGGAGCGCCGGCCCGCACCCGCAAGGCCAAGGCTCGTATTCGCTCCGCCACCGACGTGGTGGATCAACAGGCGCCCGCGGCGGCCCGATCCGGTGAGCTGGATCTGCACTTCGGCACGCCTCGCCTCGGAACCCAGGTGATCGACGTCGAGTCCGTGTCGTTCGCCTTCGATGGTGGGCCGCCGCTGCTGACCGATGTCACGCTGCGGCTCGATCGGCGGGAGCGCCTGGGGATCGTGGGCGTGAACGGCTCGGGCAAGTCGACCCTGCTCGATCTGATGGCCGGCCGCCGGCAGCCGTCGGTCGGCACGATCACCACGGGCCCGACCGTGACGTTGGGCTACTACGACCAGGTCGGTCGGTCGCTCGATCCCACCGGGCGGGTGCGTGATGTGGTGGCCGGCGATGGTGAGCCCGACTGGCGCGACGCTCGGCTTCTGGAGCAGTTCTGGTTCGACGGTGACTCGCAGTTCGCGCCGGTGCAGCTGTTGTCGGGAGGCGAGCAGCGGCGCCTCCAGCTGGTGATGACCCTGGCCGAGCAGCCCAACGTGCTGTTCCTGGACGAGCCCACCAACGACCTCGACCTCGACACGCTGCGCTCGCTCGAGGACTTCCTCGAGGAGTTCCCGGGCGCGGTCGTGGTCGTGAGCCACGATCGGGCCTTCCTCGAGCGGACGGTGGACGACGTCGTGGTGCTCGACGGGACCGGCTCGGTGGCCCGCCGGGCCGGCGGCTACGAGGCGTGGGAGCAGCAGCGCCGTGACGCCCGTCGCGGCGGATCGCGCGGGGCCGCTCGGGTGAGCCCGGCGGCCGGTCCCGCCCCAGCCGAGTCGCCGGCGGGGCCCACCCCGTCGACGCTGCGCCATCGTATGAAGGATCTCGAACGGGAGATGCGGCCGCTGGAGAACCGCCGCAGTCGGTTGGAGGCCGATCTGGCCGATGCCGGTCACGACCACCAGCGGCTGGGGCGAGTGGGGGCCGAGCTGACCGAGGTGCAGGCCGAGCTGGCCGCGCTCGAGGAGGAGTGGCTGCATCTCGGCGAGCAACTCGAGGCCCGGCGGGCCTGATGACGACCCGGAACTGGAATGTGTTCTAGTCTCGCTCGGTCTATTGGGAGAGGACTCACATGAACCACCTACTGCGCCGACTGCTGGCGGTCCTGGCGTTGATCACGGTGCTGCCCGCCGCCTGTACCACTACGGAGAGCGACGACGAGGTGGCCGCGGACGGCGCTTCGACCACGCTGAGTGGTGACGACGGCGCCACCGATACCTCCCAGCCGTCCGCCACGGCCGCGCCCGGTACCGACGCCGGCACAGGCGACGGAGCCGGCGAGCTGACGGCCAGCGACCGGGGCGTCACGGCCGACACCATCAACGTCGGTGTGTCCATGTTGGACTTCGCCGCACTGGTGGAAGACGGCCTGTCGCCGCAGGGCTGGGGTGACCAGCAGGGCGTGTGGGAAGCCCTCATCGCCGACCTCAACGCTCGCGGGGGCATCAACGGCCGCACCGTCGAGGCCACCTACGGCTTCTACAGCCCGGTCAACGAGGAAGAGGCGTTGTCCGTGTGCAGCCAACTCACGGAGGACCTCGAGACGCTGATCGTGCTCGGTGGCTTCCTCGGCCCGGTCGAGGACGTGAGCACCTGCATCACCGGCACCAACGACACGGCCCTCATCGGGGGTCGACTCAGCCAGGAGCGCCTGGACCAGTCGAGCGCCCCCTGGTTCGAGACGGCGGCCTCGCGGTCGACGCGCACGGCGGCACTGATCGATCTGCTGGAGACCAATGGTGACCTCACCGCCGATTCCAAGGTGGCCATCGTGGCCGGCAACGACACCGCGCTGGAGGCCGATCTGGCCGCCCAAGCGCTGCGGGATCGGGGCATCGAGCCGGTGAGCGAGCTGGCCAACACCGCTGCCGAGGGTGACACCACTGCCACCGCCGCCGAGTGGGCCGTGCTCTCGGAGCGCATCGCGGCCGACGAGGCCGATGCCGTGTTGCTGGTGGGAGCCACCACCAGCGGGATCCGTGGCGTTGTCGATGCCGGTCTCGACGTGGCCGTGTGGGCCGTCGACAACGATGCCCTCACCGCTCTCGGCGAGTCGGTCACATCGGCCGAAGCCGACGGGGTGCTCACGGCAACCGGTCCCACCGACGACGAGCGTTGGGTGATGGAGTCCAACCAGCCGTGCATCGACGTGGTGGCCGCCGCCCTCCCCGAGGCCGATCTGCGGCTTCCCAGCGAGTATGCCGAAGGCGAGGAGGAGTGGTGGCGTGCCACCATGGCCTACTGCCGCTGGCTGGCCCTGTTCGAGCTACTGGCCACCGAGGCCGGTCCCGACCTCTCCCGCGAGAGTCTGCGCACCGCCGGTGAGACCATCGGTTCGTTCGAGCTGCCCGGCGTTCCCTTCGCGTCGCTCGGCCCAGGCAAGTTCGACGCCGAGGACGCTTTCCAGCTCTCGGTCTGGAACGCCGACAAGGGCGAGAACGGTGAGCTGGAGCCGGTGACCGAGCTCCAGTCGGCCGGCGGAGTCGGCGAGGGTTAGAGCGCCGTCCCGTCGCTGATGAGGTCCTGGGCCTCGTCGTCCCAGCGGTAGAGGTAGATCGATTCGGCCCCGTCGTGCTTGTCGGGGCCGAATCGCACCTCGCCGATGCCGGGCATCGACAGGGTGCCCAGTCCCTCACCGGCAGCCAGGAACGACTCGTTGGTGAGGTCGGGACCGGCCGCGGTGGCGATCTCGGCGAACAGGGTCACGGTGTTGCACGCCCAGAACACCGACACGATGTTCTCCGGGGCACCCTCGGGCCGGGTTGCCGGGTCGAAGATCTCCAGCCCCGGGGTATCGGCTTCGACGAGGTCGATGCACTCCTGGATGGCGGGATCCTCCCACCAGATGAGCTGTTCGGCCTGGTTGCCGGCCACCGCCCCTTCGAGCACCGACAGGTCCCGGCCCGCCTCGTCGCGGATGAACGCACGGATGTTGCCCAGGTTGGTGCCCACCACGCGGGGTCGGTAGCTGACGTCCTCCAGCCCGTTCAGGAAGCCGATGGCGGCCGTGTCCACCACCACCACGGTGTCCACGCCGCTCGCGTCGAAACGCTCGGACACGACGGCCACTTGGGCGTCGGACTCGGCCTCCACCCCTGCCGTGTCCTCGAGGTACGCCACCTCTGCGGGGTCGACGCCACCCGCGGCCAGGGCGGGTAGCACCGTGCCTTCGACCAGCGACCGGTCGACCGCCGTCGCCACCACGCCGACGGTGGCACCCTCGAACTCGCCATCGTCGAGGAACGCACCGATGATGTCGGTGTTGAGCCGGTCGGCCGAGGCGCCGTTGGCGAACCAAGGGGCCTCGGCCCGTTCGATCAGTTCCTCGGTGATGTCGCCGCCGACGAGGGCGGTGTCGTGCACCTCGACGTAGCACAGTGGCGTCTCGTCCAGGAACTGGCCGATGGCGGCGAAGACCTGTTCGTCCTCGGTGAGCCGGATGCAGGCCTCGGTGGCCGGGTCGGTGCCGATCGGGTCGATGGCTGCGAACACGGGGTCGATGCGGCGACCGTTGATCCCGCCCGTGTCGTTGACCCGATCGATGACGGCTTGGAAGGCGGCCTGGTAGTTGCCGTGGTCGAGGGCCACGATGTCGAACACCGTCTCGAGGTCGACGAAGTGCACCCCCACCTTGATGGCGTCCTCGGTGACGCCCCGGAAGGAGGCCGTCAGGGGGGCGGTGGTCGTCGACGGGGCCGATGCGGTGGTGGCCGAGCGGTCCGCAGTGGCGTCGACGGCCGCCGTGGTGGGGTCGGACACCACCGGTTCGTCGCTCGATGTGCAGCCCGCCGACACCAGCAGGACTCCGAGTACGGCACTGACCAGTCGGCTCACCCGCGTCCTCCTCATCGGCGGCCGAAGCTAGCGCTCGGTGGTGGCGCCCGACAGTCGCTGCGGCCCGACATCGCCCGAACGGGCGTCGGATTCTGCCTCTCGCGTTGCCCTTGGCGACGGGCACCGCTAGTTCTAGGGGCGTGACCGCATCCGAGGCCGACGACGAAACGGCGCCGGCGTCCGATTTCATTCGTGATCGGATCCGGGCCGACATCGAATCCGGGCGGTTCGACGGTCGGGTGCAGACCCGTTTCCCGCCCGAGCCCAACGGGTACCTCCACATCGGCCACGCCAAGTCCATCTGCCTCAATTTCGGGCTGGCGGCCGAGTTCGACGGCCAGTGTCGCCTGCGCCTCGACGACACCAATCCCGAGACGGAGAAGACCGACTTCGTCGTCGGGATGCAGGAGGATCTGGCCTGGTTGGGTTTCGAGCCGGCCAAGCCGCCGGTGTTCGCCTCGGACTACTTCGAGCAGCTCTACGACTGGGCCCTGGACCTGATCCGAGCCGAGCTGGCCTACGTCGACGACCAGGATGCCGAGACCATCTCGGCCAACAGGGGCGGCTTCACCGAGCCGGGCGTGGACAGTCCGTGGCGGGACCGTTCGGTGGAGGAGAACCTGGATCTGTTCCGGCGCATGCGCAGCGGTGAGTTCGCCGACGGCGACAAGGTGCTGCGGGCCAGGATCGACATGGCCCACGAGAACATGCAGATGCGAGACCCGGTGATGTACCGGATCCGCCACGTGACCCACCACCGCACCGCTGACACCTGGTGCATCTATCCGACCTACGACTGGGCGCATGGCCAGAGCGACGCCATCGAGGGCGTCACCCACTCGATCTGCACGCTCGAGTTCGACAGCCACCGTCCGTTGTACGACTGGTTCCTCGAGCACCTCGACCTGCCGGGTGATCGTCCCGAACAGATCGAGTTCGCCCGGTTGAGTCTCACCCACACCGTGCTCTCCAAGCGGAAGCTGGCCCAGTTGGTGGCCGACGGCGTGGTCGACGGTTGGGACGATCCCCGCATGCCCACCCTGCGGGGCATGCGGCGGCGGGGTTACCCGGCCCGGGCCATCCGGGCCCTGTGCGGCCACATCGGCGTGGCGAAGATGAACGGGGTGCACGAGATCGAGCTGCTGGAGTCGTTCGTCCGCACCGAGCTCAACGCCACCGCGCCACGTCGGATGGCGGTGCTACGTCCCCTCAAGGTGGTCATCGAGAACTACCCCGAGGGCGGAGACGAGCAGCGCGAGGCCATCAACAACCCCGAGGACGAATCGGCTGGTACTCGTCTGGTTCCGTTCGGGCGTGAGCTCTTCATCGAGCAGGACGATTTCATGCTCGAGCCCGAGCCCAAGTACTACCGGCTGGCTCCGGGCCGTGAGGTCCGACTGCGGTACGGCTACTTCATCACCTGTACCGGTGTGGTCACCGATGAGGCCGGCGAGGTCATCGAGCTGCGCTGCAGCTACGACCCGGCCACCGGTGGCGGCCAGGCGCCCGACGGTCGCAAGGTGAAGGCCACCCTGCACTGGGTGGCCGCCGCGTCGGCGGTCGACGCCACGGTGGCTCTCTACGACCGGCTCTTCACCGACCCCCACCCGGGGCGCGACGGGACCGACCCGCTCGAGGCGCTCAACCCCGAGTCACGCGAACTGCTCACGGGGGCCAAGTTGGAGCCGGCCCTGGCCGACACCGAGCCGGGCACCGTGGTGCAGTTCGAACGGTTGGGTTACTTCGCGCTGGACCGGGACACGCCGCAGCTGTTCCATCGCACGGTCGGCCTGCGCGACGAGTGGGCTCGCATCCAGAAACGGGCCCAGTAGACCTGACCCCGGTCAGAAGTTGGCGTCGGCATAGGCGGCGAGCGCCTGGCTCACCTTCTGGGCGGCCTCGTCGAGGACCTCGGCCGGATCGCGGTCGTTCAACAGCAGTTCTTCGAGCGACTTGTTCATGATGTCGCGCTGCTCGGTGAACGGTCCGACGGCGGGCCCCGAGAAGTCGGGATCGATGTTGGCGAACTGACTGTGCGCGGTGGCCAGCCATTGCCCGGCTGCGTCGTTGGCCCACACGGCCTGGACCTCGGGGTCGTTCAGCACCTCGGGCGTGATCGGCAGATACGAGCCCTTGAGGTGGATCGTCTTCTGGGAATCCAGGCTGTCGAAGAACTTCATGAACTCCCAGGCTGCGGCCTTCTCGGCGTCGGTGCCCGAATCGGTCATGTACAGCGCGCCACCGCTGATGAACACCTTGCCCGGCTCGGTGATACCGGGAAGCGGTGCGGCGTCGATGTCGAGCCGGAGGTCGGCGATGGCGGCTGCGTCGATGCCCTCGACACCGCCGGCGGCCAGCTCGGACAGGTTGGCCGTCCCGCCCAGGACGCCCGAGACGGTGGTGGCGGCGGTGGAGGTCTCGATGAGCATGGAGGCCTCCTCGCCGGCCACGGCCAGGTAGTGCGACAGCTGCCCCGGCGTGTTGGAGAAGGGGGCGATGAGACCGGACTGGTCCATCTCCTGGAGCAGCGTGTACAGCTCGAGGGCCTCGGGGCCGTTGAACGTGGCCTCGGTGGCGTTGCCGGCTCGGCCATTGTCGGCGTTGACCAGCGGCACGCCGGCGCCGGTGAGCCAGGTGTCCACGAACCACCCCTGCATCAACAGCGAGAGAGGTGTCTGGGCCACGCCTGCGTCCTGGATCGCCTGGGCCGCGTCGCGCACCTCGGCCAAGGTCTGCGGGGGATCGTCCGGGTCGAGGCCGGCCGCCTCGAAGTGGCCGCGGTTGTAGTACAGCACCGGTGTCGACACGGTCATCGAGGCCGGGTACAGGGCACCGTCGAGGGAGTAGTAGGACCGCACGACCTCGTCGATGTTGTCCAGCGGGAAGGCGTCGGCCTCCACACACGACTGGGCGGGCAGAACGGTGTTCGAATCGACGGTGTCACGGAAGGCCTGGCCATCGATGACGGCGACGGCCGGGAGCGAGTCGAAGTTGATGGACTCGCGGTACTTCGACAGCAGTTCGCCGTAGCTGCCCTGAGCCTCGACGGTGACGACGATCTTGTCCTGACTGGCGTTGAAGGCCGCGGCCACATCCTCCATGGCCTCCTCGGTGAGGGTGACGTACGGGTGCCAGAAGTCGATCTCGATCACCCCGTCGGCCTCGAG
>JAOUEE010000359.1 GCA_029858875.1 Acidimicrobiia bacterium | reverse complement strand
GGACCTGCAGGGGATCCTGGGCATGGACCGCAACGTCCGCAACGGGTTCAGCTGCGTGCGGGTCCGCTTCGAGATCGACGCCGACGCCGATGCCGACGCCATCCGGAGCCTGGTCGCCCAGTCGCAGAAGCGCTCGGCCGTCTACGACATCCTCACCGGCAAGGTCCCGGTGGAGATCGACGTCGTCGCCAAGTGACCACCCTTGGGCCCCGACCGGGCCGGCGTGCCCCTGCCGGCCCGGTCGTCGCTCACCCGAAGCCCCAGCGAGCAGGAACCGGAACAATGAGCATCGACACCACCGTCACCATCATCGGCGCAGGCCAGGCCGGTCTGGCCATGAGCCGCTGCCTCACCGATCACTCCGTCGACCACGTGGTCCTCGAACGAGGACGGGTGGCCGAGAGCTGGCGATCCCAGCGATGGGATTCACTGCGGCTGCTCACCCCCAACTGGATGAGCCGGCTGCCTTCGCACCGGTACACCGGGCCGGACCCCGAGGGATTCATGACCATGCCCGAAGTCACCCGGTATCTGTCCGCCTACGCCGACTCGTTCGCTGCCCCCGTCCAGGACGAGACGAGGGTCTTCCGGGCCCGCCGCACCGACGCCGGCTTCGTGCTCGACACCAATCAGGGCGTGGTGACCAGCCGCTTCCTGGTGGTCGCCACCGGCGCGGCGGCGCAGCCGTCGATTCCGGACATCGCCACCGCCATGCCCGCCGACGTCTTCCAGATCGCGCCGGTGCACTACAAGAACCCCGATCAGCTGCCCGCCGGGCGCGTGCTGGTGGTGGGCGCCTCCGCCTCGGGGGTGCAGCTGGCCGAGGAGATCCACGCCTCGGGCCGCCCGGTGACCGTGGCCGTGGGCGCCCACACCCGGATGCCCCGCACCTACCGGGGGTTCGACATCCAGCTGTGGTTGGATCTCATGGGCGTGCTCGGCCGCTCGTATGACTCGGTGAGCGACATCGAGGCGGCCCGTCGGGCTCCCTCGCTGCAGCTGGTGGGCGGTCGGGGCGGGCGCGACATCGACCTGGCCACGCTGCGCGCCCAGGGCGTCGAGCTGGCCGGTCGCCTGACTGCCGTCGACGGTCACCGGGTGCGCTTCTCCGATGACCTGCGAGCGACGATCCTGGCTGCGGCCGATGCCAACCACCGGCTGCTCGAACGGATGGATCGCTGGGCGTGCGAGACGGGGCTCGAACCCGAGATCGATCCGGTCTCTCGTCCCGTGCCGGTGTACCCGGGGCGGCCGGTCCGCCAGGCCCGGCTGGGGCCATCGGGGTTCGCCACCGTGCTGTGGGCCACCGGATACCGTCCCGACCATTCGTGGGTCGACATGGACGTGTTCGACCGGTCGGGCCACATCGCCCACGACGGCGGCATCGTCACCCGGGCCCCCGGGATGTACCTGCTGGGGCTGCCGTTCCTGCGCACCCGCAAGTCGACGTTCATCGACGGTGTGGGCCCCGACGCCACGGCCCTGTGCCAGCACCTGGTCGCCCACCTGGCCCGCACCCCCACCGCCGCCTGACCGAAATTGCGTGGGTTCGTGCCACCAGGTGGCACGAAGTCGAGCCAGATCGGTGAGAAGCCGATCGAGGACGGGCGCCGCACCGATCGCGTAGGGTCGCGTATGGCTCCTCGATCGGTACTCATCAGCGGGACCTCCACCGGCATCGGCGCCGCCTGCGTGGCTCGCCTGGCCGCCGAGGGATGGCGGGTCTACGCCGGGGTACGCAAGGAGGCCGACGCTGACCGTCTGACGGCCGATGTCCAGGGCGACGTCGTTCCCGTGATCCTCGATGTGACCAACGCCAGTCACATCGCGTCGGTACTCGCACGCGTCGAAGACGATGTGGGTCAGCTCGAGGGCCTGGTCAACAACGCGGGGGTCGGCCAGGGCGGGCCCATCGAGCTCCTCGGCGATCAAGACTGGCAGTCGACGTTCGACGTCAACTTCTTCGGGCTGGTGGCGCTCACCAGGGAGGCCTTTCCGTTGGTGCGCCGGGGCGAGGGACGCTTCGTGCACATCGGATCCATCGCCGGGCGGGTCGGTGGTGGGGGATTGGGGCCGTACACCTCCAGCAAGCACGCCGTGGAGGGCTTCAATTGGGCCCTACGGGAAGAGTTGCGGCGGTCGGACATGAGTTCGTCCGTGGTCGAACCGGGTTCCATCGCCACCGCCATCTGGGAGAAGGGCGACGACACACTCGATCAGCTCGAGGCCCGCCTCGACGCGGTGTCGGCCGAGCGCTACCGGCATCTGGTCGATGCGACGAGAGGGTTCATCGCCGACGGTCGCCAGCGGGGTATCGATCCCGACAAGGTGGCCCAGGCGGTGGAGCACGCGTTGACGGCGCGCCGGCCGCGTGCCCGCTATCTGGTGGGAGCCGACGCGCGGATCATCGGCACGGTGGTGACCCGCTTCCCCGACCGGGCCCGGGAGGCGGCTCTGGCCCTGAGCAACCGCCTCATGGCCCGCAAAGGTCGCAAACTCCGCTGACTGACCGAACTGGCGTGGGTTCGTGCCACCAGTTGGCACAAACCCACGCAAATTCGGTCAGGGAAGGGCGGGGGTGAGGAGCCAGAACAGGGGCATGCCGACGGCGAAGGCGGCCAGCACGTTGCCGGTACGGCGCACCGCCACCAAACCGGCGGCGATGGCAGCCAGCTCGGGGATCGGTGCCGGCTCGACCGATCCGGCCCGGATGAGGACGATGGAGGACACCAGGGCGGCCACCGCCGCAGGCGCGACCAGGCCGAGCATGGCCTCCAGGCGCCGAGGCAGCGGCCTGACGCCGACCAGGACGAACATCGATGCTCGGATGGCGTAGGTGCCCAGGGCCACGGCGACGATGACCAACCAGGGGGTCATGACGACGTCCTCTCGCGACGGGTGGCGGTCATGTGGCCGACCGCCACGCCCACCGATGCCGCCACCAGCACGCCCGACTGTTGCGGGAGACCGGCGCCGACCACCACCACCAGCGCCGCCACGATGGCGGCGACGATGGCGGGCCGACCGTTGATGGACTTGGCCAGCAGCCCGGCCAGGGCCAGCGGTGCGGCCAGGTGCAGACCCAGGGCCGGTGGCAGGCCGACGCCGGCGACGAGCCCGATGGTCTGGGCCGCCACCCAAACGCCGATCAGCACGGACGCCGCGCCCCCGTAGTACGCCTGACGGGCTCGCCGGTCGAGATCGTCCTCCTCGAACCGCGGCGCGGCCACCAGGAAGAGCTGGTCGATGAGCGGTACGGCCAGCAACAGCCGTCGCATGAGCGTCTCGTCGCGGAACCAGGGCGCCAACGCCGCGCCGTACATCAGGATGCGGGCGTTCAACACCAGGGCCGACACGATGATCACCAGCGGAGCGGCACCGGCGTCGAGCATCTCGACGGTGGTGAGCTGGGCCGACCCGGCGAGGATGAGTGGCCCGCCCGCCCAGCCGGCCAGGCGGGGTACGTCCGATGCGCCGACGGCGGCGCCGATGGCGAGTCCGAACGGCGCCACCGAGGCAGCCAGGGGAGCGATGTCGCGGACGCCTCCGACGAACGCTCGACGGGCATCGGTCCGGGGTCGGCGCGCGGCGAGGGACATCATGGCGCTGCCTCGACCGCTGCACCCATGGGCCTGGGCAACGGGCACGTGGCCAGCTCGGCCGGCGTCGGCCGCCGGAACCGCTCGGTGCGCCACCAGGTCCGGTACGTCTCCTCGCCCATGAACGCGGACAGGCCCACGGTCTGACTGGCGTGGGCGGCCAACGCGTGTCGCTTGCGGTCGAGCTCGGGGTCGGACAGGTCGTAGGCCGCGACCACCGCATCGGCCGC
>JAOUEE010000057.1 GCA_029858875.1 Acidimicrobiia bacterium | reverse complement strand
GCAGAGCCGGCCCGGCGAGGGTCCTTCGCCGATCCATTGACACCGTGTCGGCCAGGAGTGTGGACTGACGCCCCGACCGCGAGACAGCCGAAGGATGTCACATGCTCACCATCACCCTCCTCGGTACGGGCAGTCCGCTCCCCGACCCGAATCGGGCCGGACCGGCCACCCTCGTGCAGGGTGCGGGTGAGTCGTACCTGGTGGATGCGGGACGTGGGGTGCTCATGCGCCTGGCCGGCGCGGGTGTGGCCCCCTCCCAGCTCGATGCCGTTTTGCTCACCCATCTCCACAGCGATCACTTCACCGACCTCAACGATGTGATCACCACGCGCTGGATCGGGACGTTCGAGCCGACGCCCCTGCGCATCATCGGCCCACCGGGCACGGCGGGGGTCGTCGACGCCATCATGGCTTCGTTGGGCCCCGACGTGGCCTACCGCATCGCCCACCACGACGATCTCGACTACGAGCCACCCGTCGAGGTCACCGAGGTCGAGAGTGGCGTGATCGATCTCCCCGGTGCGACCACCATCACGGTGGCCCCCACCGATCATCGTCCGGTGGAGCCGAGCATCGGTTTCCGCTTCGATGTCGATGGGGCCAGCGCGGTCACGGCCGGAGACACCGTTCCCTGCGCCGGCCTCGATCGACTGTGCGCGGGGGCCCAGGCGCTGGTGCACACGGCCATTCGCAAGGACATCATCGCCGATCTGCCCATCCAGCGAATCGTCGATGTCCTCGACTACCACTCGTCGGTGGAGGAGGCGGCCCAGACCGCGGCCCGGGCCGGCATGGAGACGCTGGTGTTGACGCACTACGTACCCGCGTTCGCCGTGGGGGAGGGTGACGACTGGCGCGATCTGGCTGGTGCCCACTTCGATGGCACGGTGGTGGTGGGCGACGACCTGCACCAGGTCGAGATCGCACCGGCGTCGTGACCATCGCATCCAGCATCGGGGAGCACACATGACCCAACCAGGGCAGCCGAGCTACGGACAGGTCGACCACGACTACGGCCTGCGTCTGGCCACCACGCCGGCCGACGAGGACGGTCCGGTCTGGATGGTCAACCTCATGAGCTATCGCGCCCGCGCGCAATACGCCGACGGCACGGAGGACGCGGTCACCGGCCGGGAAGCCGACGACCGCTACACCCCCATCGGACCGCTCACGGCGGTCGGTGCCGAGATCGTGTTCCACGGTGAGGTCGAGACGCAGCTTCTCGGCGACCAGCCGCAGTGGGATCGCATCGGTGTGGTGCGCTATCCGACCCGGCGGTCCTTCATCGAGATGCAGTCCCGGCCCGATTTCCAGGAACTGCACATCCACAAGGAAGCGGGAATGGCCGAGACCATCGTGCTGGGCTGTCGACCCTTGTTCGCCGGCATTCCCGACGGCGCGCCGGACTGGTCGGCGGTGGCGCATCCCCCGACCGCCGACGACGGTCCGGTGGTCGTGTTGCATGTGCTGCGCTTCCATGGCGATCCGGCCGACGGCATCACGCCGCGGCACATGGAGGACTACCAGGAGGTTGCCACCCGCTCCGCGGTCGCCCACGGGGTCCACATCTCCGGCTGGTTCGGGGTCGAGGGCACCATCATCGGCGACGGGCGGGCCTGGCACCAGGTCCGGTTCAACACCTTCCCCAGCCGGGCCGCGTTCATGGCCGTGGTCGCCGATCCGGAACGGTTGGAGGCTCAGAGCGAGCACCGGGAGGCGGCCATCGCCGACACCTACACCATCATCGTGCGCCCGGGGGTCGATCGGCTGGCCGAGTCGATCGACGAGGTCGCCCGGTGACCGCGGCGATCGTCGCCGGCCTGTACCGCCATCCCATCAAGGGATGCCGAGCGGTCTCCGTCGACGTCGTCGACGTGACCGCCACCGGTATCGCCGGCGACCGTGAGCAGGCCATCATCGACGAGGAGGGCCACCCCCTCGACCAGGTGCGCCATCCCCGTCTGGCCCGGATCGGGGTGGAGATCCTCGATGACGACCACCTCAGGCTGTCCCATCCCGCTGCTGCGCCGCTGGTGCAGCGACGGGCCGCCGACGGCGAGCGGGTCGAGGTGGTCGCCACGCTCGACACCGCCTCGGCGATCGATCAGGGCCCGGACGCGGCTCGGTGGCTGAGCGCGGTGCTGCAACAGCCCGTGCGTCTGGTCCACGTGGCCGAACCGTGGACCCGTTCACTTCCCCTCGACCAGTTCGCGTTGATCGATGGTCGTTCCTTCGATCGGTTCGCCAGCGTTGCGCCCATCCTTCTGAACAACCAGGCTTCGCTCGACGACCTCAACACCCGGCTCGACGAGCCCATCTCCATGGACCGGTTCCGGATGAACGTGGTCATCGACGGCCTGGCTGCCTACGAGGAGGACGCGCTCACCCTCCTGCGCGGCGGGCAGGTGGTGCTGGAACGCATGACCGCCTGCGAACGATGCGTGGTCATCACCACCGATCAGCGCACCGGGAAGCGGCCCAGCGGCCAGGTCCTCGAGGTCTTGCGGGACTACCGGTACAAGGCCGAGGACCGCTACACCAACGGGCTGGTCTTCGGTGCCTACATGGCGGTGCGTCACCCGGGGACCCTGCGGGTGGGCGAGGGGCTCGAGGTCGAGCGAGATCCCGACTTCGTGTCGCTGGTCTCGCCGCCCGGAGGATCGTCGGCCTCAGGGTGAGGGGGTCGGGGCCGCGTCGGACCGCGGGGCGATGACCTCGGGGCGGCGACGCCAACGGAGCTCGGCGGTGGTCGTGGTCGGTCGCCACGGATCGTGCAGGCCGGCACCGAAACGGGCCTCGAGGTTGGTCGGCACCTCCGGGTGACAGAACAGGTAGCCCTGGCCATGCGCGCAGTGCATGGCTCGGAGGGTGGTGAGCTGACGGGCGGTCTCGATGCCCTCGGCGGTGACGATGGCCCCCGTCGTGGCGGCCAACGACAGGATCGCGCGGACGATCATCAGGTGCCGGTGGCTCTGGGTCATGTTGGCGACGAAGGTCTGGTCGACCTTCAGATGAGTGACGTCGAGGTGAGCCAGTCGCTGCAGACTGCCTTGGCCGGTGCCGAAGTCGTCGATGGCGATGCCGAACCCGCTCTGGCGGAGCCGCCGCACATTGTCGACGGCCACCCCGTAGTCACAGAAGTCGGTCCGTTCGGTGACCTCGATGCCGAGATGGGGCGATGGGTCGTTGTCGGTCAGCGCGGTGAGGTGATCGACGAAGCTGGGCTCCTCCAGGGTGCGGGCGGTGACGTTCACCCACATGGTGAGCGGGCTGTGGGGCGGTCGGGCCCGCTGCCATTCGCAGAGCTGGCGATAGGCCGTGCCCAGCACCCAGCGGTCCAGGTCGACGATCGTGCTCGAGTGCTCGGCGACGGGGATGAACTCGTCCGGCCCGACCAGCCCGTGGGTCGGGTGACGCCAGCGGACCAGGGCCTCCACACCGACGAGGGTGTGACGATCGAGGTCGAACACGGGCTGATAGGCGAGGGACAGGTCGCCCTCGGCGAGGGCGGACGGGAGCTCGTCGGCCAGCACCATGCGTCGCCGGATGGTGCGTCCGATGTCATCGTCGTACACCCGGACCCCGTCACCGCCGTCGCGTTTGGCCGCGTACATGGCGGCGTCGGCGCGCACCAGGACCTCGTGGGGGTTCTCATCGGAGACGTGGGCGATCGAGAAGCCGACGGAGGCGGTGACCCGGCGAGGGCCGCTAGCCAGCGCGATGGTCTCATCAACTGCGCTCAGGATCCGTCGTCCCAGCTCGACCAGCTCGGCGGGCTGGGGGTCGCCGGTGACCACGATGACGAACTCGTCGCCCCCGAATCGCGTGACATCGATGGCGGGCCCGACGATGGCGGCCAACCGTTCGGCGACCGTCGACAGCACGCTGTCACCTTGTTGGTGTCCCAGGTTGTTGTTGACCCAGCTGAACTGGTCGAGGTCGATCACGCCGATGGCGTAGCTCTTGCCCTTGGCGGCGATCTGGCTGAGCCGCCGATCGAGGTGACGGCGATTGCCCAGTCCCGTGAGCGGATCCTCGTGGACGACCTGCATCAGCCGCTCGTTCTGCCGATGCCGCTCCACGACCAGGCTGGCCAACCGTGCCACCAGCTCGTGCACACTGAACTCGCCATTGGTGGGGCTCATCAGCGAACGCCGCAGCACCTCGACGTGACCGATCGGTTCTCCGGCGGCGGCGACGATGGGTGTGGTGACGACCGAGTGGATCCCCTCGATCCGTAGGGCGTGGGTCACCGAGGACCAGTGGTCCAGATCCGCGAGGTCGGTCTCCACGAACGACAGACCCCGGTCGAACGCCTCATTGGCGTTGGCGAGTGGTCCGTGCCGCTCCTCGCGATGGCGGACCACGAAGTCGCCGGGGCAGTCGGCTGTATGGGCGATGGTGTCACCCACCACCAGCAGGGCGATGCTGTTGTCGATGTGGCGCTCGGCCAGGTTGGCCAGCGCGGTCAGGCACTCCGACATGGCGGCACCCGAGCTGAGTAGTTCGATCAGTTCGATCTGCTCGACGGCCAGCATCTCGGCTCGACGGCGATCCGACAGCTCGCGGAGCTGGAACACCACGGTGCCGGGCGGGTCGTCGAGGTTGCGGCCCGACACGTCGAAGGCCAGGTGACGTCCGGCGGAGTCGATGATCCGGTAGACGTCGGGCGGCCGCACCCCGTTGAATCGCCGGATCTCACCGAAGGCCTGGAGGGCGCGCTCCAGGTCGGCGGGATGGATCAGATCGGCCGCCGATCCACCGACGACTTCGTCGAGCACCCAGCCGGTGACTCCCTGGGCGCGCGCCGAAGCGGCCCGCAGGACGAAGTCCTGATCGACGACGGCCGCGAAGGTGCCGCCCTCGTCGTACATCTCGAGAATGCGATCCCAGTCGGGCGCGGTGGAGCTCACTCACCCTTTTGTCGGCCGAACCGGGCCGGCCTGTAGCGTTCGCCGGCCCCCGACTGGCTCTGGCCGACCCGGGTGTGGTTCCGTGGAGCCCGGAGGTTGCCGTGTCTGCTCGTACCCGTGTTCGTGTCCGCCGTCGAGGGTTGGGGTCGGTGATCCTGGTCATGGCCCTGGTCGGCTCGGCGTGCGGGAGCAGTGGCGACGGTGGCGGTGACGGCACGGGGGGCGACGACGGGGCGGCCGACTGCCACACGGAGCGGGTCGAGGACGAGTACGGCTTCGAGGTCGAGATCCAGGTCTGCGACGACGAATAGACCCGTCGGATCGGCGGGGGAACGCCGCGAGCCGCTCTCGCGCCCCTATGGTGCAACGTGAGAGTCGGGAGCTTCACCCAGAGTTCCCTGAAGCACCAGGAGTTCCCGCATGCCCAAAGGCACCGTGAAGTTCTTCAACGACCAGAAGGGCTACGGGTTCATCACCCGCGATGATGGCGACGACCTGTTCGTGCACTATTCCAGCATCGTCGGCTCGGGGCGCCGCACCCTCCTCGACGGCCAGCAGGTCGAATTCGAGGTAGGCGAGGGGCCCAAGGGCCCCGAGGCCAGCAATGTGCAGGTGATCTGAGATGGCCAAGAGCCCACAGAGTTTCGCCAAGAGACAACGCGAGCGCCTCAAGCAGGAGAAGCAGGCCGCCAAGCGATCCCAGCGCGAGGAGCGCAAGCGCGAACGGGAAGAGGCCAGCGATCCCGAGCACGACGAGGCCGAGCTCTACGAGCACTTCCGCCTGCTGAGCGAGCAACACGCGGCCGGCACGCTGACCACCGAGGACTTCGAGACCCAGCGCGAGGAGATCTTCGTGAAGCTCGGTCTGTCCGAGGCACCCGAGACCGACGACGACGACGAAGACGACCTCGACGACGAGGACGAGGCCGACGCCTGACGGTCTCGTCAGAGCGGGTGGCCAACGGGACTTCTGGCACTGCCCGTGAGCGGGGTGGAGCGGTACGGTTGAAGGGTATGGGATTGACTGACACCGTCCGAGATGAAGTCGATCTCCGTGAGCTCGGGGCCAACGTCCCGCCGGGCGCCACGGTGCGACTGCGCGGTCGGGGTACCACCTTCGTGCGCTACGCCGACGGGCCTCCCGGGGCGCCCACGGTGGTCTTGGTGCACGGTTTCCTGGCCACCGGTGCCCTCAATTGGTTTCGCTGCTTCGAACCGATGCGCGAGCACTTCAACGTGGTGGCGCCCGACATGCGGGGCCACGGACGCGGCATCCGATCGGCCCGACGGTTCCGGCTGGCCGACTGCGCCGACGACCTCGCCGCCCTGATCGAGCAACAGCAGATGGGCCCGGTGATCGCGGTTGGCTACTCGATGGGTGGCCCCATCTCCCAACTGCTGTGGCGCCGCCACCCGCACCTGGTCGACGGTCTGGTCCTGGTGGCCACCGGTGCCGAGTTCGTCCGCGGCAATCGTGAGCGCTACGCCGCCTCGGCCTTCGGCACGGCGGCGGCGGGTACCACCCGCCTGGGCGCAGCCGCCAGTTGGCTTCCCGGCCTGCTCACGCGACGGCTGTTCGGCATGGAGCTCGACCCGGGCAATCCGGGCGGGTTGGCCCGCTGGGCCCGCAAGGAGATGAGCTTCCACAGTGTGCGGGTGATGTTCGAGGCCATTCACGCCATCGTGAACTACAGCGCGAAGAAGTGGATCGACGAGGTCGACGTGCCCGCATCGGTGATCGTGACCGAGAACGATTCTGCCGTCTCACCCGAAGCGCAGATCCGCATGGCGTTGGCCATCCGAGGTGCCCACATCAGCCGCATCCCGGATGGGCACGCGTCATGTGTCAACATCGACTTCGGCCGCAAGGTCACCGATGCGTGCCTGGACGTCGCCGAACGCATCGAGCTCGGCTACCGTCCATTGGCACCATCTCTCGACCCTGCCTGACCTCTTGCCCTTACTCTTCCTCCTCGTCGCCTGCTGGGGCGCGATCGCCACCTACACCGCCCTGGTTCGGGTCCGCCGGCTGCCCCAGCTGGGCTTCGCCGTCCTGATGCTCGCCTGGCCCACCGGCGAGTGGCCGCTGTTCCACATCGCCTGGCAGGTGCTGGCCACCGCCGCGTTCGGGCTGCTGGGCGCGTTCGAGGAGCCCATCGGTGGCATCGGTCTGGCCATCACCGTGGTGTCATGGATCGGACTGCTCCAGGTCCACCGGATCGGCAATCGGGCCCGCCCCAGCATGCAGGAGGCCTTTGCCGAGACGCTCGGCGCCGACTACCTCGACCGGCTCGATCCCGTGCGCCGCGAGGCCCTGCGACACCGCCCCGATGGCGGCTGGTCGCGCCTACCCGTGTACTTCGACCGCAACGGGATCGCCATCGATCACGATCGCAGCTACGGCGAGCACCCCAAGCGCCAGCTCCTGGACATCTACCGCCCGGCCGAGCGGGTCACCGGCGCCCCGGTGATCCTGCAGATCCACGGCGGGGCGTGGGTCATCGGCCACAAACAGCAGCAGGGCCAGCCCCTCATGCACCGGCTGGCCGGTCAGGGATATGTGGCGGTGGCCATGAACTACCGCCTGGCTCCCAAGGCCCGCTTCCCCGACCCCGTCATCGACGTCAAGGCCGCCATCGCGTGGATCCGCGAGAACATCGCCGAATACGGTGGCGACCCCGACACGGTGTTCGTGACCGGCGGATCCGCCGGTGGGCATCTGGCCGCCTTGGCGGCCCTCACCCCCAACCTGGCCGCGTTCCAGCCCGGCTTCACCGAGGTCGACACCACCGTGGTCGGCTGCATCCCCTTCTACGGACCGGCGGACTTCTGTGACCGCCACGGCATCCGTGGTCGCTTCGCAGCGATGGAGCCGTTCCTGCGTCGGATGGTCATGCCGGTGCCGCTGCACGAAGACCCCGCCCTGTGGGATCTGGTGTCTCCCATCACCCACGTCGGGCCCGATGCCCCGCCGTTCCTGGTGATCCAGGGCGAGAACGACGTGCTGGTGTACCGGGAGGAGACCCGGCGGTTCGTGGACGAACTGCGGGCCGTCTCCCGCCAGCCCGTCATCTACTGGGAAGTGCCCGGCGCCCAACACGCCTTCGACACCTTCAACTCGCCGCGGGCGGCCGTCGCCGTCGATGCCGTCGAGACGTTCGTCGGCCACGTGATGGCCACCCGCGTGCGCACCCCGTAGGATCGGTCCGACCGATCGGAGGGAGTCCCGTGCACAAGGTCGCCGGTCCAGATGCTGCGTTCCTGTACGGCGAGCGGCCGGAGTGGCACTTCCACGTGTCGGCCGTCGTCATCGTCGACCCGAGCGACGCCGGGGACTCGTTCAGCATCGACGCGGTGCGCGAGGCCTTGCGACGACGGATCCATCGAGTCCCCCAGTTCCGCTGGAAGCTGATGACGCAGGTGGCCGGTATCGACCGGCCCGTGTTCGTCGACGATCCCGACTTCGACGTGAACAACCACGTTCGCCATGTCGCCCTGCCGGCGCCGGGCGACAAGCGGGCGCTCGGGCAGCTGGTCGGGCAGTTGGTGAGCTTCAAGATCGACCGGCTCCGACCGCTGTGGGAGATGTGGTATGTCGAGGGCCTCGAGGGAGGGCGGGTGGCCGTCCTCACCAAGATCCATCACTCGATCATCGATGGGGTCTCCGGCAGCGATCTGGCCACCATCTTGTTCGACATCGAACCGCACCCGGAACCCGATCCCGAGCCACCGCCCTACATCCCCGATCCGCCGCCGACCGCGCTGCGCATGGCGGCCGAAGCGGCTGGAGCGTTGGCCGCCTGGCCGATCCGGACGATGCAGTACTCGGCCCAGGTCCTCCAGCAGGGCATCACCGTGGCCCGTCATGCCCTGCGCGACGAAGCGCCGGTGCAGCCGTTCCAAGCTCCCCGCACCATATTGAACGGCCAGCTCACCGGGACCCGGCAGTTCGCCTACGCGGCCATCCCCCTCGCCGATGTGAAGCGGATCAAGAACGTCTTCGATGTGAAGCTCAACGACGTGATTCTCGCCCTCAGCGGCGGCGTGCTGCGGTCGTACCTCATCGACCACGACGAACTGCCCATGACGCCGCTCATCGCACAGGTCCCGGTCTCGATCCGAACCGACGAGGACCGCAACGAGGTGGGCACCAAGGTGGCGGCCATGTTCGCCTCGTTGGCCACTCACCTCGATGATCCGGCCGATCGGGTGCAGGCGGTGCACGACAGCACCCAGAGCGCCAAGGAGATGCGCACCGCGCTGTCGGCCCAACACATCATGGGTCTCACTGACGCCACCCCACCCGCGTTGATCAGCCTGGCCGCCACGACCATCACCCGGTCCGGTCTCGAGGCTCGCACGCCGCCGGTGTTCAACCTCATCATCTCCAACGTGCCCGGCCCACCGTTCGAGCTCTTCATGTGCGGCGCACCCATCGAGGCCATGTTCCCGATGGGCCCGCTTCTGTTCGGCTCGGGCATCAACTTCACCGTGATCTCCACCGCCGATCGGATCGACTTCGGGTTCATGACTTGTCCCGAGATGGTGCCCGATCCCTGGGATGTGGCCGCCAGGGTGCAGCCTGCCCTCGACGAGTTGCTGGCCGCGGCCGATGCCAAGGAGGCCGCCGATCGGACCGCCGCGAAGGCCACGTCCGCGAAGAGGCCCAGGAAGACCAAGAAGAGCGCGGCCGGCTAGCCGTGCCCGAGCGGCCCGCCGCGGACCGGCGCTCAATCTGGCGCCGAGGCGACCGATGTCATAGCGGTGAGCGATGCGTTGTCGGTCCGAGAGCTCGAGCCCCGTCCGTCGGTGCGCCTTCGGTGCGGCGATTGCGACGTGGCCTGGTCGGGATCGGCCGATTCGCTGTGCTGGGTGTGTGGTGAGCCCGGCATCGGCCTGCGTTCGGTGGTGCGGTACCGCGAACGTGAGCTGTTCGACCTCGACTTCGACTACTGAGCGCGCGCGACCGACGGCCGGGCCGTGACTCGATTCGTGGTGGTCGCGGGAGGCCCGTCGACCGAACCGGTTCGGTTCCGCCCGACACCCGATGCCACGATCGTGGCGGCCGACAGCGGGGCCGACCGGGCTCACCGGGCCGGGTGGCCGGTGCACCATGTCGTGGGTGACCTCGATTCGGTGTCGCCGGATGGGCTGGCTCACGCCCGCGCCCAGGGCGCCCAGGTGCACCGTCACCCCGAAGACAAGGACGCCTCCGACCTGGAGTTGGCGCTCCGGTTGGCCATCGACCGCGGCGCCACCGAGATCGACGTGGTCCTCGATCCCGCCGGGCGCTTCGACCACCTGCTGGTGGCGGCCCATGTGCTGGCGGCCGAGGCGTACGCGTCGGCGGTGCTGCGGGCCGTCGTGGGCCGCACCCGGCTGCAGGTCGTCCGTGGCTCGGCGACGATCGAAGGAAGCGTGGGTGACCTGGTCACGATCGTGCCCATCGGCGGACCGGCCCGCGTCACCACCACCGACCTGTCGTTCGCCCTCTCGGGCGAGTGGCTCCAACCCGCCTCGGGACGGGGGTTGAGCAACCGATTGGCCGCAGCGAGTGCCGAGGTCGACGTGCTCGACGGTGTCGTCCTCGTGATCCAGCCCGGCTGATTCAACGTCGGGGGGCCCACGCCGTCCAACGGTCGTCGCGACGTTCGAGGCGCAACCGCAGCCCGAAGCACTCCGAGATGGCGTCGGCGGTGAGGGTCTCGGTGAGGGGTCCCTTGGCCAACACCGCTCCGTCGCGCAGGAGCAGGAGGTGCGAGGCGTTGTCGGGGATCTCCTCGACGTGGTGGGTGACCAGCAGGCTCGGCGGGCTGGCCGCGTCGGCGACCTCTGTGAGGGCGGCCACGAGTCCCTCGCGACCGGCCAGGTCGAGTGAGGCGCTCGGTTCGTCCAGGACGAGTAGGGCCGGGTCGGCCATGAGGGCGCGAGCCAACAGCACCCGCTGGCGCTCCCCCGAGGACAGCTGGCCGATGGGTTGCCCGGCCAGGGCCAGACAGCCGACCAGGTCCAACAGCTCGCGGGCCCGCTCGCGATCGCGGTCGTCGTACTGGTGCCACCACGGTTCCAGGGCGCCGTGGCGGGCGGTCATCACCACGTCGATCGCGGGCAGCTGGGGGCGGAGCTGCGCGGTCAGTGACGGGCTGGCCACGCCGATCCGGGTGCGGAGCCGCCGGACGTCGGTGCGGCCCAGTTCCTGTCCCAGGAGCCGGACGGTGCCATGGGTGGGATGCAGGTACAGCGAGGCGATCTGGACCAGGGTCGACTTGCCCGAGCCATTGGGGCCCAGTACCACCCACCGCTCTCCCACGCCGACGGTCAGATCGACGCCGGAGAGCACCGTGCGGCCGTCGAACACCCGACCCACCTGGCGCAGCTCCAGTACCGGAGCGCTCACGTCGCCCCTGCATAGGTGCGGTACATCTCGGCGTAGAACCCCCCGGCCGCCACCAGCTCGTCATGGGACCCGAGCTCCACCAGTCGACCCTCGTCGATCACGGCGATGCGATCGGCCCGCATGGCCGTGGCCAGGCGGTGGGCGATGATGATCGCGGTCCGTCCCTCCAACACCTTGTCGAGGGCACGCTCGACCACCGTCTCACTGGCCAGGTCCAGGTTCGAGGTGGCTTCGTCGAGCACCAGCACTCGGGGACCGGCCAGGAACGCCCGGGCGAGAGCCAGGAGCTGGCGCTCGCCGGCCGACAACGAGGTGCCCCGTTCGTGCACCGGCGAGTCGACCCCGCGGGGCAGCGTCGACACCAGTGCGTCGAGCCCCACCGCCTCGACGGCGGCCGCCACCTCGGCGTCGCTGGCCGATGGCCGGGCGAAGGCGATGTTGTCACGCAGCGAGCCGTTGAAGAGGAACGGTTCCTGGGGGACCACGCCCAGCTGACTGCGCAACGAGTGCAGGGTCACATCGGTGAGGTCGTGGTCGTCGATGGTGACCTGGCCCTTCTGGGGGTCGTAGAACCTCGTGATCAGCTTGGCCACCGTGGACTTGCCGGCGCCCGTGGGGCCGACCACGGCCAGCACCTCCCCGGGGTGGATCCACAGGTCGACATCGGTCAGCACCGGCTGGGTGGCGTCGTAGCCGAACGTGACCTGGCGCAGCCGGATCTCCCCCTCGATCGGCGGGAGATCGTGCGCGTCGGCAGATTCGGATACCGAGGACTCGGTGGCGAGCAGCGTCTGGAGCTTCGATACGGCCGCCGCCCCCTGTTGGTACTGGTTGAACAGCTGGACCAGTGTCTGGATCGGGGCGAAGAAGCGGTTGAGGAACAGGACGAACGCGGTCATCTCGCCGATGGTGAGCGCTCCACGCAACACCATGCGGCCTCCGATGAGCAGGACCAATGCCTGCGCGGCGACCCCCAACGCCTCGGTGCCCGGCCCGTAGATCACCTGGGCCCGTGCCGTGGCGGCCTCGGCCAACCGGTGGCGATGGACGATCGACCGGTGGGCCTGGACGTTCTGGGCCCGCCGGTTGGCTGCTTGGATGACCCGAACGCCGGCCAGGCTCTCCTGGAGGTCGGACAGCACGTCGGCGATGCGATCGCGCACCCGGAGGTACCCCGCTCCGGCGGCGCGGCGGAACCACAGGGACAGGACCACCGTCACCGGCACGACGAGCACGATGGTGGCCACCGCCAGGCGGACGTCGAGGATGAGCAGGTAGGCCGTGATGACCACCAGGGTCAGGAACTGGACGACGAACTGGACCAGACCCTCCTGGAACAGCGTGTTGAGCGACTCGATGTCGCTGGTCATCCGGGTCATCAACACGCCGGCCTTCTCGCTCGTGAAGAAGTCGAGTGACTGCCGCTGGAAGTGGGAGAAGACACGCACCCGCAGGTCGTACATGAGCCGCTCGCCAAGCCGCCCGGTCACCGAAGCCCGCACGAAACCGGCTGCTGCCGACACGACGATGGCCACCAGGTAGAGCACCACCACCGTGACGATCACGTCGAAACGACCCTGGTCGATCCCCTCGTCGATCCCGATCTGGGTCAGGAGCGGCCCGATGTTCATCAGGGCGGCCTCCACCAGCATCAGCAGGGCGCCACCGGCCAGCCACCAGGCGTGGGGGCGCAGGAACGAGCGCAGGCTGAAGAGGCGGCGGTCCCCGACGACCTGATGGAACGTGACGTCGGGCGGGGGATGCTCGGGCTCCCGGCCCAATTCACGTTCGACCTTGTCGGCCAGGTCACCGGGCACGTTGGCGAACGGGAGGCCCGCCTCGGCGTTGGACTGGACCGACGACGGGCCGATGGAGAAGCCGCCCGGCGCGCCGAACCCCATCAGTCGGCCCCGTCGCGGGACTCGACGCTGGCCAGCACCTCGCGGTAGAGCGGCTCACGGGTGAGCAGTTCGTCGTGGGTGCCGACGGCGATGACCGCGCCGTCCTCCACCAGGGCCACCCGATCGGCCAGTGAGATGGTGCTGAGACGATGGGCGATGAGGATGGTGGTGCGATCGACGAGCAGCGTCTCGAGCGCCCGATGGATCTCCTCCTCGACCTGGGCGTCGATGGCCGAGGTGGCGTCGTCGAGTACCAGCACCCGGGGGTTGGCCAGTAGCGTGCGGGCAATGGCAATGCGCTGACGTTGCCCGCCCGAAAGGGTGTAGCCCCGTTCGCCGATGACCGTGTCGTACCCGTGCGACAGCTCCATGATGAACCCGTGGGCCTGGGCGGCCCGCGCCGCCGACTCGACCTCGGCGTCGCTCGCCGATGGCCGGGCGAAGGCGATGTTGTCCCGGATCGACGTCGAGAACAGGAAGGGGTCGTCGAACACCACGCCGATGTGATGGCGCAAGCTGGTCAGGGTGAGGTCTCGGACGTCGTGTCCGTCGATGCACACCTGGCCCTCGTCCACGTCGTAGAAGCGGGGGAGGAGGCGGATGATGGTGGACTTCCCGCTGCCGGTACGGCCGACGATGGCCATGGTCTCACCGGGAGCGACCGACAGTGAGAAGCCCCGCAACACGGTGGGTCGAGCGTCGTCACCCCCCACCGATGCCGGGTAGCGGAACGTGACGTCGCGTAGCTCGAGAGCACCCTCCGGGTCGACCAGGTCGGTGGCATCGGGTCGGTCGACGATGTCGGGAGCCGTGTCGAGGATCTCGTAGATGCGCGCGCACGACGCCGCCGCTCGCTGGGTCTGCATCAACAAGAAGCCGAGGAGGCGGAAGGGCACCGAGATCATGATCACGTAGCTGTTGAAGGCCACGATGGTGCCGATGGTGAGGTCCCCCTCGATCACCAGCCACCCGCCGTACAACAAGATGCCCGCAACACCCAGCCGGGGGAGGGCCTCGATGATCGGACTGAAGCGGGCTCGAGCATCGACCGTGGCCACGGCGGCCCACCGCAACCGCTGGGCCGCTTCGGCCAGCTTGTTGATCTGGGAGCCTTCGGCGGCGAACGCCTTCACCACGCGGGTGCCGTTGATGTTCTCGTCGACCACGGTGGCCACATCGGCCATCCGGGCCTGGGTGATCCACATGAGGGGGAAGATGCGTTCGCGCATGCGTACCCCGACGAAGTAGACCAGGGGCATGGTCGCCACCGCCACGATGGTGAGCCCGATGTCGATGGACGCCATCACGACGAGGGCGAACAGGAACGTGAACGTGGACAGGACGGCCAGCGGGCCGAAGGCCAGCAGCACCTGGACCGACCGGATGTCGGAGTTGGCACGCGAGATCAGTTCGCCCGAGGGCGTGCGGTCGTAGAACGAGAACGACAGCCGGGTGAGGTGGCTGTAGACGAGGTCGCGGAGGTCGGTCTCCACGCCGTAGGCGGTGGTGAACAGCAGGTAGCGATACGTGGCCCGGAGGGCGAACAAGGCGCCGGCCATCACGAGCAGGGTCACCACGTATGGCGCCAGCGGCGCCGTGCGCTGGTCGAGGGCCCGGTCGATCGTGGCGCGGACCACCAGGGGGACGCCGATGGTGATGAACAGGCTGGACAGGCCGGTGACGACGGCGACGATCAGCGCGAGGCGACGACTCGCCACCAACGGCCAGAGTCGGCGCAGCCAGCCGCGGTCGGGGTCGGGGTCGATGCCGGCCGAGGGGGGCGCGAACGGCGAGACCCCGCGCTCCGGCTCCAGCCGCACCACGGGTGGCGCGACGGTGCTCATCCGGGTGCCTGCTCGATGGCGAGCAGGGCCTTGCCCCAGAGCCGGGTGCAGCCCGCGGCTCGCTCGCGCTCGACGGGCGGTAGGTGGCCGAGCACCTGGTCCAGTCGGTCGTTGACCACCCGGTCGGCCGCAACCAGCGCCGCCTCGCCGGCCGGGGTGAGCGAGAGGCGGACCCGTCGCCGGTCGGTCTCGTCGGTGCAGCGCTCGACGTGACCGCGAGCCTCCAGACCGTCGACCAGGGCGGTGATGCTGGGTCGGGACAGGTCCAGCCGCCCGGCCATCGGCGTGGCGGCCGAGGCGCCGCCGGCCAGGAACGCCAGCATCCGGTACTGCGAGTCGCTCAGATCCACCGTTCGGAGGGCATGGGTGACCTGGCGGCCGAGCCAGGCCACGATCCGACCCGGTTGGGTCTCGGCGAGCGGGTCGCTGGAGATCATCGCCCGGAAGCTACCGGATTACTTCGAGGATCGAACAATCTCGCACCAGGAGCCGCCGCGCAGCGGTAGCATCGAGGCTCCCCATGCTCGGCCTACTCGCGTTCTTCGCGCTCATCGCGGTCAACGCCTTC
>JAOUEE010000358.1 GCA_029858875.1 Acidimicrobiia bacterium | reverse complement strand
GACCCGACCGGGAACGAGCAACTCCGCTGACATGTCGTCCCGACAGGTCTCGCAGATGCCATTGGAGATCGGCGGCATCGACTCGTTCTCCAGCAGGCGGCGCCGGCGAACCAGATGTTCGATGTCCAGCCACTCCGAGTCGTGTCGACCCTGGCCGCACCAGTTGCACAGCAGAACCGGGCGAGCATCGGCATCGCGCTCGCAACCCGGATCGAGCAGCGTGACCGGTGGCCGGGACTCCTCGAAGGCCAGCACGGACCGGAAGTGGACCCGGCCGCCGGGCTCGGGGCTGATGGTCAGGTCGAACCAGCGCCGGGCATGAGGGGCATCGCAACGCAGCGGAACCCGCGCCGCGGTCTGTGAGGACCGAACGCGTGCGACGAGGAGCTGCCACAGTTCGCGGATGTCGTCGCGGTCGAAGTAGGACCAGATGGTCCGCGCCGGCGCCGGAACGACCAGTTCGGGAGCATCGTTGTCCCGAGCGAAATCGGCCCATCCGGGCCCGACCTCGGTCAGGCCGTCGTCGGCATCGATCCAGTACTCCACGACCGTGCCCGCCCCTGGCTCGTGCACCGGGGGCTCCTTCGGGCGGCGGTGCGGCCTTCTTGGCGACGTGGGCTGGTCGGCGCTGACCGACGCTTCGATCCGGGCCCAGAGGTCCGCCGGCGGATCGACTCGCTCGAAGTCCGCGTCCTCGAACTCCAGCAGAATGCGACGGACCCGGTCGGCGCCGACGTCGTCGATGCCTACGTCGTTTCCGTCACCTGCCATCACCCCAGCGTAGCCATCGGTGATCGCCTGGCCGCAGGCGAGCGTCGTCTCCGGGAAGAACGCTCCCCGACGCAGCGCCGGGCCGTTCGTGTCGGGGATCAGATCGCCCCACCTGACACGCTCGGACGGCCTAGGCGCCCTGCACGGGCCACCGCATCTCTTCCCGCGCGACACGGACCTCCGGGCGAATGCCGTCGAGCGTGTTTCGGGCGCCGTCGGAGTGGGCCTCGATCGGCTCCTTGGCCGTCGAGATCTGCAGGCCGAGGCCGACGAGCGGTCGAGCCCGAGCCTAGGATCTGGCCAAGGAGACGTTGTCGTGGCCTACTCCCACTACGAGCGACTGTCGGCGATGGACATGAGCTTCCTCGCCATGGAGGACGGCCGGGCCCACATGCACATCGCCTCGGTGGCGATCTTCGAGGCCGGTCCGCTGCGAGGCCCCGACGGCGGCCTCGACTTCGAGCGGATCTTCGCATTCATCGACGCGCGGCTCCACCGGATCCCGAGGCTGCGGCAGCGTCTGGCCTGGGTACCGGGCATCGGTCAGCCCGTCTGGGTCGACGATGCTGACTTCAACCTCCGTTTCCACGTGCGGCACACGGCGCTGCCGGCGCCGGGTGATGTCCGCCAGCTCAAGCGACTGGCGGGTCGGGTGCTGTCCCAGGAGTTCGACCGCGGCAAGCCGCTGTGGGAGGACTGGTTCGTGGATGGCCTCGAGGGCGATCGGTTCGCGCTGATCTCCAAGGTGCACCACTGCATGGCCGATGGCATCGCCGGTCTCGCCATCGCCAACATGCTCGTCGGTCCCGATTCCAACTACGAGAACGGGCCTGGCCCCCAGTGGATCCCTCGGCCCGCTCCCGGCGGAAGCGAGTTGCTGGTCGACGAGCTGTGGCATCGGGTCAAGGCACCGCTGTCGCTTCTGACCTCGGCCCTCCGAGGTCGGGGCGGTGGAACGGCGGGGGCCTTGCCCTCGGTCGCGGGTCTGCGCGACATCGTCGGCGGCGGACTTGGTGGATCGACGACCCCGCTCAACGTCAGCATCGGTCCCCATCGCCGCTTCGACTGGACGCGCACCTCCTTCGACGAGGTTCACGAGATCGGGAGCTCGGCGGGGGGCACCGTCAACGACGTGGTGCTCGCGGTGGTGGCGGGTGCGCTCCGGCCTTTCCTCCGTCGCCGGGGACTCAGCGTCGACGGGCTGGACCTTCGGGTGATGATCCCGGTCAGCGTCCGGGCCGACGGCGATGGCGAAGCGCTGGGCAACCGCGTCTCGTCGTTGTTCGTGCCCCTCCCCCTCGCCGAACGGGACCCCTGGAAGCGTCTGGTTCGGATCGTTGAGACGACGCGTGACCTCAAGGCGTCGGGGCAGTCCGGGGCGGGCGACGCCCTCGGCCAGCTGGCCGATCTGGTGCCGCCCTGGCTGCTCGGACCGTTCTTCCGACGTGGGTCGCGAGCGACCCCGGCGAATCTCGTGGTCACCAACGTGCCGGGCATCCGCATGCCCTTGTACCTGCTCGGTGCCCGCCAGCTCGAGACGTACCCGGTGGTGCCGCTCATCTCGAATCAGGCATTGGGCATCGCGCTGTTGAGCTACGACGACGGCCTGTTCTGGGGATTCAACGCCGACTGGGACGTGGTGCCGGATCTCCACGAGCTGGTCGAGCACGTCGATGTGGCCTTCGAAGAGCTGCGGGATGCGTCTCGCGCCCGTGAGGGAGCGGGCTCCGCGGGCGCGTGAGTCAGACCGGAGCGTCTTGAATCCCAGTGACTTGTGGCCTGACATCCCCGTACCGGGCGCCACGACGCAAGTTTCGGGAGGCAGCTCAGCGCGCTCGGAGGGACTCGAACCCCCAACCTTCTGATCCGTAGTCAGATGCTCTATCCAATTGAGCCACGAGCGCGGACCCGACCTTGGTCGGTGGCACAAGTCAATCAGCTCTCGACGGCGATCGAAACCCGGTGCCGGTCGGTGCATCCACGGTCGGGGGTCCGACGTAGAACCAGACGTGATGACCCTCGTGGCCGAGAGGCCGATTCGACTTGGTGCTCAGTACAGTGGCCACTCAGCTCCCCCGGACGTGCGTGTGGTCGACGAACTCGAATCCGATTTCCATCGTGGCGCCGAGGACTCGCTGCGGCGGGCCTATGACGAGCATGGCGGCCTGGTCTTCAGCTTCTGCAGGCGCTCGCTCGGGTCCACCGAGGCGGCCGACGTGACCCAGGAGGTGTTCCTCGCGGCATGGAAGGCTCACGACCGCTTCGACGCCGACCGCGGCTCGCTGCGGGGATGGTTGATGGGCATCGCCCGTAACAAGGTGATCGACCGGCTGCGCCACAACAGCCGGCGGCCCCAGATCGCCAGCGCGGAGGTCGATGAGCGTCCGGCAACCAGCCACGACATCGACCGCATGAGCGACCGTATGGTGCTGGCCACCGCTCTCGAGGAGCTACCGCCCCGGTCGCGCCAGCTCATCGAGCTCTCGTTCTATCAACAGCTCACCCACGCCGAGATCGCCGATCGGACGGGAGTACCGCTGGGTACGGTCAAGAGTGACATCCGCCGCGGCCTGTCTCGCCTGCGCCGACATCTGGAGGATGGCGATGTCTGAGGTGGCCGACTTCGAAGAACTCGAAGCCCGACTCGGTGCTTTGGCCCGCGAGATGACCGACGACGACCGCCACCTCGAAGAGCCACCCGCTGACCTATGGGCGTCCATAGAGGCCCAGGCGCTGTCTGTGGCATCGGTGACATCACTGGACAGCCGTCGCCGGTGGCGGTCGATGCCCGTCATCCTGGCTGCGGCAGCCGCGCTGCTGCTCGGCGTCGTGGTCGGCGCACAGTTCCTCGGCGGCGATGAGGCCGATTCTCGACTGGTTGCGTCGGTCGACCTGGTGAACGACGGCCTGCAGGTGCCCAACCCCGACCACGGGATGGCCGAGCTGATCGAAGAGGACGGCTCCTACGTGCTCGACGTCGAGGTGCCCGACCTTCCGCCGGCCGATGGCTACTACGAGCTCTGGGTGATCGACACCGACGTCGCCGGCATGTTCTCGCTGGGCGAGGTCGAC
>JAOUEE010000056.1 GCA_029858875.1 Acidimicrobiia bacterium | reverse complement strand
TCACGCCTGCACCCAGGATACCGAGATGGTGACATCTCTCCGTGGCGCGTCGGGCTCACCGTCCTCGGCGGCCACCAGTCGGCTCGGGTACCCTGGCCACCGAGCGGGCAAGGGGGCCGACGGGACATGACCAACCAGTCCGGCCGTTTTCGGACCGCCCCGGGGTTCGGCGCGGGAGTCCCCACCTGGTCATGACCGACGTCGAGCCGGATCCCCTCGAGTCGCGTCACCGGTCCACCAACCGGATGCCCAACGGGTGGTGGAAGGTGGTGCTGCCCATTGCCGTCCTGGCGGTCCTGGGCGCCGGTCTCGTCGCCGTGGTCATCTCCGACAGCGGCACCGAGACCGAGGCGCCGACCGCGTCGAAGCTCGTCCTCCTGCCCGTCGCCGACCCCGGCACCGATGCCTTCAGCACGCCGATGGTGCCCAGCTCCCCCGACGGCGCGCCGATTCCCGACCCGCAGGCCTCCTCGGGCGCGGGACCGGACCAAGTGGACACCATCGTCGAGCGACTCAATCCGCCCATCGGCGATCGGGCGGACATCGACTTCAGCGGACTGGATCTGCCCGAAAGCGCTCCCGAGCAGCTCATGGACGTCGGCGGATCGACCCCGGCCCTGTACGGCGGTACCAACATCATCAACGTGTGCGACCTCGGGGTCCTGAAGCGCACGCTCGGCGCCGACGCCGAGCGGGCCACCGCCTGGGCCGAGGTGGAGGGCGTCGGGGTGGCCGGCATCGACGAGTTCCTCGACGGCCTGACCGACGTCATCCTCCAGGCCGACACCCGCGTCACCAGCCACGGCTACCGCAACGAGGTGGCCGACGCCGTCGACTCGGTGCTCCAGGCAGGCACGGCCGTACTGGTCGACGAGCTGGGGATTCCCCGCGTCCGGTGCTACTCGGGAAACCCCGTGCGATGGGCTCGGCCGTTGGACGACGCCGATCCGGCCCTGGCCGGGCGTCGCTGGGACGGGTTCTCCCTCGACGAGACCATCACCATCAGTGAGCTCGACGACATCGTCGAGTTCGAGCTCGACGACATCCTCACCGATGCCCTGGTGATCCGGAAGCCGGGGCCCGACCTGTCCGGGTCGAGACTGGTGGACCAGGACGGCAACCCGGTGGAGCCCACCACCGGCGCGGCCGACCCCGACGACCCACCCGACACCTCGATCCCGCTGGGCACGGGCGATGTGCAGGTCACCGTCACCTGGGACAACCAGAGCGACATCGACCTGGCCGTCACCGAGCCGGGCACCGGCTTCGTACTGTCCTATGACGAACGCGGGCCCACGATCCACGGCGGCCGGCTGGACCGGGACGACAACTTCCCCTGTGATTCATCCCCGACCGACGGAGGCGTCGAGAACGCCTTCTGGCCCGCCGGCCAGGCCCCGGCCGGCACGTACGTGGTCAGCATCACCCAACAGGGGCTTTGCGGGGCACGCGGCGAGGGCGAATGGACCGTCGAGGTCCAGGTCCGGGGGGCCGTCGTCCTCTCCGAGGGGCCCACGGTCGGAAGCCGGACGTTCGAGTTCACCGTCGACTGACCGGTCTCACCCGGCCGCCCCGGGGTGGATCCGATTGGCGGCTCAGTCGGCACCGGGCTCGGTGTAGAGGTTGACGGCACCGTCGCGAACGAAGCCGGCCAGGGTCATGCCTGCGGCCCGAGCCAGCTCGACGGCCAGAGCCGACGGCGCGCTCACCGCGACCAGGGTGGCGAACCCGGCGGCCCACGCCTTCTGCACCATCTCGAACGACGCCCGGCCACTGACGCACAGACCCAGGCCCGAGGCCGGCAGACGGCGGTCCAGCAGCAGGCGACCCACGACCTTGTCGACGGCGTTGTGCCGACCGATGTCCTCGCGGGCCAACACCACCGCTCCCGACGAATCGAAGGCGGCCGCCGCGTGGACCGCCCCGGTGGCCGCGAACAGCGTCTGGGTGTCACGCATGCGGTCGGGCATCGATGCCAACAGGTCCGGATCGATCCGCTCGGCGCCGGCGAAGGGCTCGAGCCGGTCGGTCAGGGCGTGGATGCTGTCGTGCCCACACAGCCCGCAAGCCGAGCTGGTGGGCCCCAGGCGGGGCTCCGGGGTGGGAGCGGCGCCGCCGGTCTCGACGGTGACCACGTTGAACGCGGTGTCGGTGGCCGACCCGTCGGCGCAGTACCGGATGCCCTGGACCGGGGCCCCGGCGAGCATGCCGTCGCCGAAGCAGAAGCCGGCCGCCAATTCGAAGTCGTGGCCCGGTGTGCGCATGGTGGTGGCCACCAGCCGCCCGTCGAGCTGGATGGACAGTGGCTCCTCGACGACCAGCCGATCGGGTTGGCGCCGCCGCTGGCCGTCGGCCAACCGATGGACGAACGCGGCACGGGTCGGACCCCTGTTCACACGTACCCCCAGCCGAAGCGGCCCTTGATGCACAGGTTGCCCCAGGTGACGTCGTGGTCGTGGGGCGAGGTGCAGGCGACGATGTGATCGTCCTGCACGTGCAGCTCCAGATTGCAGCCCACCCCGCAGTACGAGCACACCGTCCGGGTCACGGTCTGGTCCTCGGGTCGCCACTCACCGACCGCGCGCAGATCGAACTCGGTCCGGAACTGGAGGGCGTTGGTGGGACACACGGCCACACAGTTGCCGCAGTACACGCACGCCGACTCGGGCAGCTCGACATCGAACTCGGTGGAGATCCGGGCGTCGAACCCCCGACCGCTGACGGCGATGGCGAAGCTCTGCTGAGCATCCTCGCCGCACGCCTCGACGCACTTGTAGCAGAGCACACACCGGTCGTAGTCCCGGATGTAGAGGTTGTCCTGCACCCGCACCGGTTCGCTCACGACGGCCCGGTCGGCGCCGTACCGCCCCGGGTCGGCGCCGTAGTGCTCGGCCCAGGCGGTCAGCTCGTCGGCCTGACCGAGGTCGACGCTGCTGGCCAGGAACTCGAGCACCATCCGGCGGCTGTGGCGCACCCGTTCGCTGTCGGTGCGGATCACCATCCCGTCCTCGGCCGGGCGGGAACAGGCCGGGACCAGCGTGCGTGAACCCTCCAGCTCGACCACGCACACCCGGCACGCGTTCACCGGTGTGAGGTTGTCGGCGTAGCAGATGGTGGGGGTGTCGACGCCCACCGACCGGCAGCCATCGAGGATGGACGACCCGGCCGACAAGGCGACGTCGGTGTCGTCGATGCGGATGGTGACCGCGGCCTCGGTGCTGGTCATGTCGATTCCCCGATGATGCCCAGGTCCAGCGCCGAACGGACGGCACCGGCCGCGGTGTGGCCCAGACCGCAGATCGATGCGTCCAGCATGACCCGGGCCATGTCGTCCAGCAGTTGGCGGCGATCGTCGGCCAGCGGCCGGCCCGGTCGGAGCTGGAGCAGGACCTCGTGTTGGCGGGTGGTGCCCACCCGACAGGGCACGCACTGGCCACAGGATTCGTGTCGGAAGAACTCGGCGATCCGGGTGACGACAGCCGCCAGGTCGACCCGGTCGTCGAAGGGCATCACCGCGCCGGAGCCGAGGGTGGCGCCCGCGGCCCGGGCATCCTCGAGCGTGAGAGGCAGATCCAGCGACTCGGGTCCGACGAAGGTGCCGGCCGCGCCGCCCAGCAACACCGCCCGCAGCCGGTCGATCTCGGTGCCGGCTGCCAACAGGAGCGCTCGCAGCGTGGTGCCGAAGGGAACCTCGTACAGCCCAGGGCGACGCAACGAGCCCGACAGGCAGAAGAGCTTGGTGCCCGGCGAGTCGTCGGTGCCCAGCGATCGATACGCCGCCGGCCCGGCGCTGATGATGGGCAGCACGTTGACCAGCGTCTCGGGGTTGTTCACGACGGTCGGCCGGCCGAAGAGCCCACTGGTCGTCGGGTACGGCGGCTTGTTGCGGGGCTCGCCGCGGAAGCCTTCGATCGAGTTGAACAGTGCGGTCTCCTCGCCACAGATGTAGGCCCCGGCCCCCCGCCGCAGCTCGACATCGAACGATCGGCCGCTGGCACCCACGTCGGCTCCCAACCACCCGACGGCCCGGGCCTGGTCGATGGCCTGGCGCAACCGGCTCGTGGCCAGGGGGTACTCGCCGCGGATGTAGATCCAGCCCCGCTCGGCGCCGGTGGCCAGGCCGGCGATGGTGAGCGACTCCAGGAGGGCGAACGGGTCGTGCTCCATCAGCAGGCGATCCTTGAACGTGCCCGGCTCGGACTCGTCGGCGTTGGCCACCACGTGCTTGTCCGGGCCGGGTTGGGCGGCGACGGCCCGCCACTTGACGCCGGTGGGAAAGGCCGCCCCACCCCGCCCCCACAGTCCGGCCGCCGTCACCGCCTCGATCACGGCATCGGGACCCATGGCGATGGCCGTGGTCAGCGCGCCGTACCCTCCGTGCTCGCGGTAGCTGTCGAGGCTGGTGGGGTCGACGACGCCCAACCGTGCGGTGAGTCGCCGGTGCGGCTGGCCGGGTCGAGGGAGCCGGAAGGGGACAGCATCGTCGGCCGGCACATGGTCGGGCTCGCCCCGCCCCTGTACGAAACGGGCCGGTGCCCGCTCGCACTGCCCGAGGCACGGCCCTCGTTGGACCGCCGAACCGGCCCGCTCGAGCTCGTCGGCCAGGTCGGATGCGCCGGCGATCTCGCAGGCGGGGTCGACGCAGACATGGGTGACCGATCCGGTGTGGCCCGGGTCGTCGGTTCGGAACAGGCCGTAGAACGAGGCCACACCGAACACCTCGGCCGGTGGAATCTGCAGTCGGTCGGCCACATGGTTGAGGCCGCCCGGGCTGATCCACCCGGCCTCGGCCTGGAGGGCGTGCAACGCGGGCAACAACCAGTGCCGACGAGACTGCCGACGGGTCCGGCCGGCCACGATCGACCGCTCGCTCTCGTGCACCACCACGGCACCGTCGGGCCCGATGGCGGCGTCGACCGCAGCCCGTTCGCCCGGCGAGGCCACATCGGCGGTGAGATGGAGGTCAACCACCGGCCGTCCCTTGCGGGTGGGCGCTCAGCTTCTCGATGCGGATGGCTGCGGCCTTGAACTCGGCGGTTCCCGACTTGGGGTCCCAGGCATCGGTGGTGAGCACGTTGGTGTCGACCAGGCCCGGGAAATGGAACGTGGTGAAGGTGAGGCCCCGGGGCAGATCGGGCTGGTGGCGAACGTGCATCTCCACCGAACCTCGCGCCGAGCACACCCGTACCCGCTCGCCCTGGTCAAGCTCCAGGTCGCGGGCATCGTCGGGGTTGACCTCGAGCTCGTCGCCGTAGCGGATGGGCGAGTCGAGGGCGCCGGACTGCACGCCGGTGTTGAACGAGTCGAGGGCCCGTCCGGTGGTGAGGCGGAGCGGGTAGCCGGTGGTCAGGACGTCGGTCGGGCCGGCGTGCTCGACCACCGAGAACGGGGCCGGCTCACGGCCGGCGAGTCCGTCCTCCCACAACCACCCGTGCAGGAAGGGGCTGCCCGGGTGATCGAGATCGGGACAGGGCCACTGGAGGCCACCCTCGGCTTCGAGCCGGGCCCAGCTCATGCCGCGGTGCACCGGCGAGAGTTGCCGCAGCTCGTCCCACACCGCTTCGGGTCGCCGGGGCCCGAGCTCGGATCCCATGGCGTGGGCCAGATCGACCAGGATGTCGATGTCGTGGTGAGCCTCACCGGGGGGAACGACGGCCGGGCGCACCCGCTGCACGCGACGCTCGCTGGAGGTGACGGTGCCCTCGGACTCGGCCCACCCCACAGAGGCGGGGAACACCACGTCGGCCATCTCGGCCGTGCGGGTGAGGAAGATGTCCTGCACCACGAGCACGTCGAGTCCGGCCAGTGCGTCGCGGGCGTGACCGATGTCGGCCTCGGACTCGGCCGGGTTCTCGCCGATGACGTACAACGCCCGCAGCTCCCCCCGGGCCATGGCCTCGAACATGAGGGTGAGGTGCAGGCCAGGGTGCGGGTCGAGCGGTCGGCCGTACACCTCCTCGAAGCGGGATCGGACATCGGCGTCGGCCACACTCTGGAAGCCGGGTAGCCGATCGGGCAGGGCACCCATGTCGCCGCCACCCTGCACGTTGTTCTGCCCACGCAGGGGGACCAGGCCCGATCCCCAGCGACCGACGTGGCCGGTGAGCAGAGCCAGGTTGCACAGGGCCAGGACATTGTCGACCGCGTTGTGGTGCTCGGTGATCCCGAGGGTCCAGAGGAGCTGGGCCGATTCGGCGGTGGCGTAGGCGTGGGCCAGTTCACTGATGGCCGCGACCGGCACACCGGTGAGGGCCGACACCCGGTCGAGGGTGTACGGCTCGACCGCCCGCTCGTAGTCGTCGAACCCCCTGGTGGAGCGGCGGATGAAGTCGGTGTCGGCCAGGCCGGCGGCGATGATCTCCCGGCCGACGCCGTTGGCCAGCGCCACATCGCTCCCGACGTCGATCCCCAGCCAACGGTCGGCGAACTTGGCCGAAGCGGTGCGCCGGGGATCCACGCAGTACATCCGAGCCCCGTTCTCGATGCCCCTCAGGAGGTGGTGGAAGAAGATGGGATGGGCTTCACGGGCGTTGGAGCCCCACAGCACGATCAGGTCGGTTTGCTCGATCTCCTGATACGAGCTGGTGCCGCCCCCCGCTCCGAACACCGTCGCCAGACCGACGACCGAGGGCGCGTGTCAAGTTCGATTGCAGGAGTCGATGTTGTTGGATCCCACCACCATGCGGGCGAACTTCTGGGCCATGTAGTTCATCTCGTTGGTGGCCTTCGAACAGCTGAACAGCCCGAACGCCGTGGGCCCGTCCGCGTCGATGACCTCGCCGAAGCCCGAGGCAGCCGCGGCCAGGGCGTCGTCCCAGCTGGCCTCGCGCAGCACGCCGTGGCGACGCACCAGCGGAGTGGTGAGGCGAGGCCGCCCACCCGAGCCGGCCATCGCCGTCCGGGATCCTCTCGGCCCTCTCGCAACAGCGATGTCACGCACGATGCGGTTCCGTTCGTCCGGGGCAGTGGGTGTCGTCATGGTAGACCGGCCCACCGGGCCAAGGGCCCGACCCGCACTTGACGGGCGGGGTGGTGCCACCCAGGCTGGCGCCATGGCTCCCGTGCGATTCACGGTCTACTCGGACTACCTCTGACCCTGGTGCTTCGTCGGGGCCGTGCGTCTCGACCAATTGGCCGCCTGGGCCGGCGACCGGCTCCAGATCACCTGGCGCAGCTACCTGCTGCGTCCCCGACCCGAACCGCGTTCGCTCGAGTCCTTCACCCGCTACACCCGTTCGTGGGCCCGACCGGCCGAGGCCGAACCGTCGGTCGAGTTCAACGCCTGGAGCGGCGAGCACGACCCGCCGTCGCACAGCCTGCCCACATCGGTGGCCGGCAAGCTGGCCGAGCGCTACGGGCCCGAGCCGTTCCACCGATTCCACCTCGCGCTCATGCGGGCCTACTTCACCGACAACCGCACGGTGTCGGACACCGACGTGATCGTCGACGTGGCCGCCGCCACCGGTATCGACGCCGACGAGTTCCGCGGCCGACTGCAGGCCGAACACCGCCAGCTGGCCGACGCCGTGATCGACGACCACAACACCGCGGTCGAGTCCGGGGTGGGCGGCGTGCCCGCGGTGGTGGTGAACGACGAGTACCCCATCACCGGCGCGCAGGACCTGGACCTCTACCGACGCATCGTCGACAAGCTCGCCTCCTGAACCGGGTCCAGCGGTGGTTCGTCGGCGGGTGGACCAGGCTCGGATGCCTCCGTGGGGAACGAACCCGGCCCGCGGGTCTCGGCCGTGCGCGCGCCACCTCACATCCGGGCGCCGTCGTCCCGGGGGCCACTCCGACCAGGGTCGAGCGAACCTGATCGGGCGGGTGGGGCGGCGTACGCTCGGACGATGATCCCAGAGCGCTACAGCGGCTACGACACCACCGTGAGTCTCGGGGTGGTGAACTTCACGTCGGTGCCCGGTGACGTGGCGGCCACGCTCGCCAAGGTCGAAGCCAACATCGCCGAGGCCGGCGCCCAGGGCATCGACATCCTGGTCTTCCCCGAGGAAGCGCTCACCGGGCTGGGTGGCTGCGATGCGTGCCGGGCCGGAGTCGAGCACTGTGACCACCACCACGGCTTGGCCGAGACCGTGCCCGGCCCCTCGACCGAACGCATCGCCGAGTGGTGCGCCCAGCACGACCTGTACGTGGCCATGGGCCTGGTCGAGCGGGATCCCCACGACGCCGACGTGTTGTACAACGCGGCGGCGTTCGTCGGACCCGACGGCATCCAGGGCACGTACCGCAAGCTGCACCTCGGCTCGCTGCCGTGGGTCACCGAGGGGGTCACCTTCACGCCCGGGTCGGCGCTCCCGGTCTTCGAGACCCGTTTCGGGCCGGTCGGGATCCAGATCTGCTACGACTTCTGGTTCAATCCCGAGCTGACCCGCCTACTCGCCCTCAAGGGGGCTCGCATCATCCTCAACTGCTGTGGCACCTTCGCCGGTCCCGGCAAAGCGGACTACATGCGCCAGACCACCGCCACCCGGGCCCAGGAGAACCTCTGCTTCGTGGCCAGCGCCAACCACGTGGGTGGCGAGCAGGCTCCCGACAGCTACGGGGCGGGCCGTGTCGACGGCGGCCGGGCGGCCGACATGCTGGGCCACAGCACCATCGCCGGGCCGGCCTTCCCCCGCTTCAGCCAGATCTACGCCGAGGCGGGCGACGGCGAGGAGATCGTGTCGGCCACCCTCAGCTTCGAGAAGCTGCACCGCTGGGAGCCGATCTTTCCCTGGCGGGAGTGGCGAGCCACCCACCAGCAGGGCGTGTCGGCCCTGATCGCCGACGAGTTCGCCAAGCTGGCCAGGCCCGACGCCGGCTAGCCCGGGGACCGGTTCTGCTCGAGGGCCTCCAGCAGGGCGCTGACCGCGCGGTCGACGGCGTCTCGCTCGTCGGCGGGAACCGCATGCAGCACCCGTTCGCGCACCACCCGGTAGGCGGCGTCGCCCCGGGTGGCGAGGTCGAGGCCGCCGGCGGTCAACTCGATCAGGACGCGCCGGCGGTCGTCGGGATCGAGCACCCGGCGGACCAGCCCGGCATCCTCCACCCGATCCACCGCCTGGGTGATACTTCCCATGGGTCGCAGGACCAGCTCGGCCAGCCGACTCACCGACAGCCGATGCGGGGCCGGCTCGCGGTGCAGGGTGGCCAGGATCGTGTAGTCGGCGAACGACAGGCCGATCTCGGCCATGGCCTCGCCTTGGAGCGCCTCGAGGTGCAGGCCCACCCGCTGGAGTCGGGTGAACACGGCCAACGGCGACGAATCGAGCACGTAGGCCGGGAGGTCGGTGGACATCGCCCGACATTCTACTTGCAGAATGTCTACCACTAGACAATCCTGGGCCGATGACCGACGGACCGATCTTTCGTCTTCTCTCCGAGCTGGAATGGGAGACGGCGGCCGACCAGAAGCCCGAGGTGGCGGCGCTGGCCGCCCGGGCCGATGCCGCCGGCGCCCGTCGCAGCCGTCTCACCCGTGGCGAGCACGGCTTCCACGTGCACATCAGCGAGATGCCCCGCGGCTTCGACGTACCCCCGCACACCCATTCGGTCGGCGAGCTGATGGTGATCCTCGACGGCAGCATCGACGTCAGCGACGGAACCCGGCTGGGCGCAGGCGACACCGCCATCATCCCGGCCGACCACCGCTATGGCTTCACCGTCGGCGACGCCGGTGTTCGCTTCCTGGTGGCCCGCACCGAAGACGCCGCCACCAACCTGGAGTAGGAGCCCGACATGCGCAATGGATTCAAGGTCTTCGATGCCGACGCCCACGTCGTCTATCCCGCCGACCTGTGGCAGCGGTACCTGCCGGAGAAGTTCCGGCACCGCCTCGATCGCCGCAACCCCGCAGGCCTCGAGACGTACAATCCGGTCCTGGTCGACGGCCGGTACACCCAGCACGACGTGAGCCTGTACGGCCAGTTCCAGAAGGCGATCGACTGGACCTACGACGACATGGTCCGCCAGTACGGCGCGCTGGCCACCGACGGCTTCACCGGCGATCGCGTGGCCCAGGCCCTGGCGGTGGACGGCGTGGACTTCTGCGTCATCTACGGACCCGAGTACGACATGTGGCCGGCCGGCATCGACCCGGAGCTGCAAGCGGCCATGACCCGGGCCTACAACCGCTGGGGAGCCGACATGCGCGAGGCGTCGGGAGGCCGGGTGGTCACCTCCGGTCCGATCCCACTAAATGACGTGAGCCGGGCCATCGAAGAGATCCGGTACGCCCACGACGAGCTGGGCATCCGCTGCTTCTGGACCCGACCCAATCACACCAATCACCGCGAGCTGGGCGATCGCTACTACGACCCCGTGTACGAGCTCCTCCAGGACCTCGACTGCGCCTTCGCCACCCACGAGTTCATGGGCCTCAACGCCCAGACCGAGGGCGTCGACCGCTTCCGCACGTTCACCGAGTGGCACACCGTCGTGCATGCCCACGAGGCCCAGAACGCGTGCCTGTCCATGATCGTGCAGGGCGTGTTCGAGCGCTTCCCCCAGCTGCGCTGCGCCTACATGGAAGCCGGCTGTGGCTGGCTGCCCTCGTGGCTGCACCGCATCGACGAGCACCTCGAGATGGCCGGCGCGGCCGAGTTCCCCGACCTCACGATGACGGCCACCGAGTACTTCACCCGCAACTGCTGGATCAGCACCGAGTGCGAGGACCCGTTCGTGGCCGACGTCATCCGGTGGCTGGGCGACGACAAGATCCTCTGGGAGAGCGACTTCCCGCACCCCGACTCGAAATTCCCCCACGCGGTGCAGTACTTCCTGGACCTGGAGCCCGACCTCATCACCGCCGAGAGCAAGCGCAAGATCATGTGGGACAACGCGGTCGACTTCTACCGCTTCCCCGACGGCTACCTCCCCACCGACTTCACCGAGGCGACCGAGCTCGTCGCCGGCTGACGTGGCCGACTTCCGCCGCCCCCACGAGAGCGTCGACTACCGGCGCCTCACCGGTCGACTGCCGCCGCCACCCGAGTACCTCCACACCGCTTACCTGGCCGACCCCGAGACCATCGCCGCCACCCAGCTGGAACGGGTCCGGGGACGGGCGCACGCCGCCTTCGAGGTGCCCTTCTTCCGCCGCCGATGGGAGGCCGCCGGGTTCCATCCCCGCGAGCTGGGGTCGCTCGACGATCTGGCCGCCGTTCCCACCTACACCGTGGACGACATCCGTGCCTCCATCGACGCCCATCCCCCGTACGGCGACTACCAGGGTGTCTCGGTCGAACAGGCCCGCGACCAACCGATGCGGATCTACATGTCGGGCGGCACCACCGGGCGGTCTCGGCCCACCCTGTACACGGCCTGGGACCGTGAAGCCGGCGCCATCCTCACCGCCCGGGCGTTGTACATGCAGGGCATCCGCCCGGGAGATGTGGTGCTCAACGCCTGGGCCTACTCCACCCACAACGGCGCCCACGCCATGGACGAGGCGCTGTACCGCTGGCTCAACTGCGTGGTGATCAGCACCGGCACCGGCAACGTCACCCCCACCCGCAAGCAGGTGGAGCTGGCCGTCGAGTACGGCGCGTCGGCCATCCTGACCACCGGCGACTACCTGCTGCACCTGGCCGACACTGCCGTCGAGATGGGTCTCGACCCCCGCACCGACCTCCGACTCACCGCCCTACCCAACATCGGCGACAAGGAACGCCTGCACGCCGTGTTCGGCGCACCGGTGTACGACTCGTACGGCTTCCACGAGGTGCAGTGGGTGGCCATCGAGTGCCCGGCCGGCGACGGACTGCACATCTTCGAGGACGCGTTCATCGTCGAGGTACTCGACGTCGAGACGGGACAACCACTCCCCGACGGCCAGCAGGGCACGGTCTGCGTCACCGAGATCTACAAGACCGGCAGTCCCCAGTTCCGGTACAACATCATGGACCTGTCCTCGCGCTACCCGCCCGGCCAGTGCGCCTGCGGCAGCTGGTTGCGCAAGATGGCACCCTTCGCCGGCCGTGGCGACAACATGGTCAAGCTGCGGGGAGTCAACATCTGGCCCGAGGCATTGGGAGAGGTCGTCACCGAACTGGACGGCGTCACCGACGACTACTTCGTGGTGGCGTCGCGCGACGGGCACCGCGACGAGATGACGATCAGCGTGGTCAGCGACCGCCCCCCCGATCAGTTCGACGACCTGGCCGCCACGGTGGAGGCCCGACTCCACCAGGCGACGGGTGTTCGCATCGGCGTCGAGGTGGTCGGGCCAGGGCGGCTGGACCACCTCACGGGGTTCGGGACGGCGGCCAAGCTGATCCGCTTCCGGGACGACCGATGATCGACTACTGGTGCAACGCCTTCACTCCGGACCGGGCCCCGCTCTGGTCGTCCGTGATCTCCGACGGCGCACTGGCCATCCGCACCGCCGGCGACAGCAACGACGACGGCTTCACCACCATCGACCGCATGGCCGCCCGCATGGACCGACTCGGAGTCGTCACCCTCATCCTGCCGGTGTGTGACCTGGTCACCGATGCTCCCCTCACCGACTTCGCCCACTACGCTCTACGCCCCCACGAGATCGAGGGCATGTCGACGGTGCACCCGCGCCACTTCCGGGGCATGTACAGCGTCGACCCCACCGCCGGCGTCGGCGATGTCGATCGGGCCGCCGCCGCCCTCGACCAGGACTGGTGCGTGGCCCTGCACACCCACACCCACAGCTGGGGGCTGGGATTCGACCATGTCGCGTACACCCCGTACTACGCGCTGTGCCGGGATCGATCGGTCCCCTTCGTGATGCAGGCCGGCCGGTCGGGCGGCCACTTCGACCACGCAGCCGGACACCCGTCGGCCATCGCCACGCCGGCCCGCACCTTCCCCGACGTGGTGTTCGTGCTCTCCCACACCGGCGCCCCCTGGGTCGACGAGGCGCTCGCCGCCGCCCTCGAACACCCGAACGTCACCGTGGGGACGGCGACCCACCCCCCTCGCCGGTGGGGGTCGGCACTGCTCGAGTTCATCGCCGACCAGGGGTGCGATCGCTGCCTGTTCGGCACCGGCTTCCCGCTGACCGGACACCAGCGATCGCTGACACAACTCGACGACCTGCATCTCGGCGAGGACGTGCGCCACCAACTGCTCGAGGGCAACGCCCGTCGGATCTTCTCCCGTCTCGCTCACACTCCAGGAGGCTGACATGGTCGGCACCACCTACAGCGTCCAGCCCATGCCACCCGATCCGGCCAGCACCGACTACTTCGATGCGCCTCCGCTGCGGATCGGCGTGGAGTACCGCAAGGTCGACCCCGAAGCGCTGGCCGCCACCTACGGCGACAACGCAGCCGACATGGCCGAGATCGACGCCCACTCCCCCGAGGGAGGCTTCACCGACGAGGGAGTGTCGATCCACGTGATCGATCCCGGCGACGCCCACGAGTACCTGCGCTTCGACGTGTTCGTGGACGAGCCGCACTACCACTACGTGCACAAGGGCGACGGCACCAACACCGTGGTCGAGTTCGACGAACCCGCGCTCGGACCGATGATGCCCTGGATGCTGGATCAGCTGCGGGACCGGCTGCCCTCGATGCTGCGCCGGGCCGGTGCCGCCGCGCTGGCCGAGCAGGTGACCCCCGACGTGGGGGCGCAAGTCGCGGCGCGGGTCGAGGAGACGCTGCGGTCGATCGGTGAGCTGGCGTGACCGTGTTGGCCGAGCCGATCACGCCGACCATCGGTGCCCGGGTCACCGGTCTGGATCTGCGCCAGCCCGACGATGCCGACATCGAAGGCGTACTCGAAGCCATCCTCGAGCACCAGGTGCTGTGCCTGCCCGACCAGCACCTCGACCCCGAATCCCAACTGGCCTTCGCCCGTCGGCTCGGAGCCATCGACGTGGCTGCCTTCGGACCCAAGCATCCCGACAACCCCGAGATGACCGTCCTCGACCAGACCGCACCGCGGGGCCAGGGCGCCGACGCCTGGCACACCGACAACACCTACCTGGCCGTGCCGCCCGCGTACACCATCCTCCAGGCCGTGCAGCTGCCACCGCTCGGCGGTGACACCTGCTACGCCGACATGTACGGCGCGTGGGATGCCCTTTCGGCACCGCTGCGCGCGCTGCTCGACGGCCTGACCGCGACCCACGACCTCACCAAGACGCTGCGCCAGGCCATCGCCGACGGCAACAGCGACGCCGACCTCGGGGCCATGCAGGCCGCCTTCCCCCCGGTGCACCACCCGGTCGCCCGCACCCATCCCGAGACCGGCCGCCGAGCGCTCTTCGTGAACGGCAACTTCACCACCGCCATCGACGGGCTGACCCCGACGGAGAGCCGGGCCGTGCTCCCCCTGCTGCTCAACCACGTCGGCTCGCCACCGTTCCAGTTCCGCCATCGGTGGTCGGACGGCGACCTGCTGCTGTGGGACAACCGCTGTGTGCAGCACTATGCGGTGCCGGACTACACCGACCGACGGATCATGCACCGGCTCACCATCGCCGGCGATGTGCCTCGCTGACCCGGTCGCGACCGCGAACCCCTACGATCTGCGGCCATGGCCCCGCTGTGGAGTCCCACCCGTCAGCGGGTGGAGGCCACCAACCTCGACCGATTCCGCCGCACCGTGTCGGCCGAGACCGGTCTGCCCCTCGAGAGCTACGAGGATCTGCACGCCTGGTCGGTGACCCAGCCCGCCGCGTTCTGGCGGGCCGCCTGGGAGCATCTCGGGATCATCGGCCGAGCGGGTCCGATCACCCTCGCCCCAGGGGAGGAGTTGCGCGACACCCGGTTCTTCCCGGACGCCGAACTCAACTTCGCCGAGAACCTGCTGGCCGGAGCACCCGACGATCCAGTGATCTTCTTCGCCGGCGAGTCGGGTGCCCGTCGCACCCTCACCCGCGCCGACCTGGCGAACCAGGTGGCCGGTCTGGCCGCGGCCATGCGGGCCGAGGGTGTCGGACCCGGCGACCGCGTGGCGGCCTGGATGCCCAACATCCCCGAGACCTACGCCATCATGCTGGCCGCGGCATCGATCGGCGCCGTGTTCTCGTCGACCTCACCCGACTTCGGGGCCAACGGGGTGGTCGATCGGTTCGGCCAGATCGAACCCTGCCTCCTGTTCGCGACCGACGGCTACCGCTACGGGGGCGCGGTACACGACTGCACCCACCGGCTGGCCGAGATCCGCTCCCGCCTCCCCACCCTCGAACGGGTGGTGGTCATCAGCTTCGAACCACCCGACGACCCGCTCCCCCTCGACGCCATCCCCGATGCCATCGGCCTGGACGATTGGCTGGCACCGGTGGGCCGGCCGGAGCTGGTGTTCCCACCGTTGCCCTTCGATCATCCGCTGTACATCCTGTACTCATCGGGCACCACTGGGGCCCCGAAGTGCATCGTGCATCGGGCCGGGGGAATCCTGGTGAAGCATGCGGTGGAACATCGGCTGCACTGCGACGTACACCCCGGCGACCGGGTGTTCTACTTCACCACCGCCGGTTGGATGATGTGGAACTGGCTGGCCTCGGCGCTGGGCGCCGGCGCGGCCATCGTGGTGTACGACGGCTCACCCTTCCATCCCGACGGCGATGCCCTGTTCGATCTGGTCGACGAGCTCGACATCACCCTGATGGGCGTCTCGGCCAAGTTCATCGATGCCCTCCGCAAGGAGCACCGCGAGCCCGCCGCCACCCACCGCCTCGATTCGCTGCGC
>JAOUEE010000357.1 GCA_029858875.1 Acidimicrobiia bacterium | reverse complement strand
GAGCTTCCAATCGAGCGATCTCGGCATCGAGGTCGCCGGTGCACTGGTGACCCAGGTGGACGCGGTTCTTCAGGGACCTGGGCTCGGGCACGGTGACGAACTCGAGGTAGAGCGCCCGAACGCCGGGGCGGGCAACGACGGAGGTGGTGTCGAGGGCCGATGCCTCCCACCCCAATGCCTGCGCCCAGAAGTCGGCGACCAGAAGGTGATCGGCGCAATCGAAGGTGACACAGGTGATGTTCATGGTGCCTCCCGACCGGCGACCCTACGGGAATGGAAAAGCGAACAGGCGTTCGATACCCTCGCGCGTCGCATGGCATGGAACAACCCTCCGGTGCCCTGGCGAGAGATCGAACAGGCCCTGTCCGACCGTCGGCCGGCGCATCGCCTGGCCGCGGCCTGGGGCGACGGGGGAGACAGCCCGGCCTGGTCCCGGAAACGGCCCACCTACCAGGGCCGTCCCATCGAACGGCCCCACGAGGCCACGCCCTACGCCGAGCTGCACTGTCACTCCAACTTCAGCTTCCTCGACGGCGCCTCCCACGCCGAAGAACTGGTCGAAGAAGCCGTCCGTCTGGGCCTGAGCGCCCTGGCCCTGACCGATCACAACGGGTTCTACGGGGTGGTGCGCTTCGCCGAGGCGGCCCGCACCCACGGTCTGCCCACCGTCTTCGGCGCCGAGCTCACCCTGGGCGTCGACCACTACGAGCCAGGTCGCGCCGACCCCCAGGGCGAACACCTGCTGGTGCTGGCCCGCAACCCGGCCGGCTATGCCTCGCTGGCCCGGGCCCTGTCCGAAGCCCAGATGGCCGGCGAGAAGGGTGCCCCCCGGTCCTCGTTCACCCGCTTGGTCGAGCTGGGGGGTCAGCGCAACGGCAGTTGCGACTGGGTGGTGCTCACCGCCTGTCGCAAGGGCACCGTGCCCGGCACACTCGAACGAGACGGTCCGGCCGCGGCCCGGCGTCGACTGGCTCAGCTCACCGATGTCTTCGGCATCGACAACGTTCGGGTCGAGTTGTGGGATCACGGCCACCCCCTCGACTCGGCCCGCAACGACGCCATGGTGCAGCTGGCCGTGCAGGCGGGCGTGCAACTGGTGGCCACCGGCAACGTCCACTACCACGCGCCGCCGCGCCGCCGGCTGGCCACCGCCATGGCCGCGGTGCGGGCCCGCCGTTCGCTCGACGACCTCGACGGCTGGCTCCCGGCCGGGGCCGGGTCACACCTGCGTTCGGGCGACGAGCAACAACGCCGGTTCGCCCGCTACCCCGGGGTGGTGGAGCATGCCGCCGAGCTGGGCCTGGAGTGCGCCTTCGACCTGCGGCTGGTGGCCCCCGACCTGCCGCCGTATCCCTGCCCGGCCGGTCACGACGAGATGTCGTGGCTGCGCCAGCTGGTCGAACAGGGCGCCACCGAACGCTATGGGCCACGCCACGCCCAACGGGTGCCCGGCGCCTACCACCAGCTCGACCACGAGCTCGACCTCATCGCCCAACTGGGCTTCCCCGGCTACTTCCTCATCGTGTGGGACATCGTCGACTTCTGCCGTCGATCCGACATCTTCTGCCAGGGGCGAGGGTCGGCCGCCAACTCCGCCGTCTGCTACGCCCTGGGCATCACCAACGCCGACGCGGTGTCTCTGGGGCTGTTGTTCGAACGGTTCTTGTCCCCCGAGCGCGACGGCCCGCCCGACATCGACATCGACATCGAGAGCGATCGTCGCGAAGAGGTGATCCAGTACGTCTACCAACAGTACGGACGCGAGCACACCGCTCAGGTGGCCAACGTCATCACCTACCGTTCCAAGTCGTCGGTGCGCGACATGGCCAAGGCCCTGGGCTACACGGTTGGGCAACAAGACGCCTTCTCGAAATCCATCGATCGATGGGTGGGGCTCCCCGACCCGCATGGCGACCACACCGAGTCGGCCCCGCCTCCCGACACCGGCACCGTTCCCGATGACGTGATGGAGCTGGCCCGCGAGATCGAGCACTCCCCCCGTCATCTGGGCATCCACTCGGGGGGCATGGTCATCTGTGACCGACCGGTGCTCGAGGTCTGTCCCACCGAGTGGGCCCGCATGGAGAACCGCAGCGTGCTCCAGTGGGACAAGGACGACTGCGCCGCGGTGGGGCTGGTGAAGTTCGACCTGCTGGGTCTGGGCATGCTGAGCGTGCTGCACTACGCCGTCGACCTGGTGGCCGAGCACCACGGCGTCGACCTCGACATCGCCCTACTGGCCCAAGAGGACGAGGTCTACGACATGATCTGCGCGGCCGACACCATCGGCGTGTTCCAGATAGAGAGCCGGGCCCAGATGGCCACCCTGCCCCGCCTGCGACCCCGGTGCTTCTACGACCTGGTGGTCGAGGTGGCCCTCATCCGTCCGGGCCCCATCCAGGGCGGATCGGTCCATCCCTTCATCCGCCGTCGCAACGGCCTCGAGCCGGTCACCTATCTCCACCCCCTACTCGAGAACGCCCTGGCCAAGACCCTGGGCGTGCCGCTGTTCCAGGAACAGCTCATGCAGATCGCCATCGACGTGGCCGGCTTCAGCCCGGCCGAGGCCGACCAGCTGCGCCAGGCCATGGGATCCAAGCGCAGCGTCGAACGGATGACCCGGCTCCAGGAGCGGCTCTATCAGGGCATGGCCCAGCGGGGCATCGTCGGCGACGTGGCCGATCAGATCTGGCACAAGCTGGTGGCCTTCGCCAACTACGGGTTCCCCGAGAGCCACTCGGTGAGCTTCGCCTACCTGGTCTACGCCAGTGCCTGGATCAAGTACCACTACCCGGCCGCCTTCTGCGCCGCACTGCTCAACGCCCAGCCCATGGGGTTCTACTCACCTCACTCACTGGTCCAGGATGCTCGCCGTCACGGGGTCCAGGTGGCGACCCCCGACCTCAACGCCTCGGCGGCCGACGCCACGCTGGTGGGCCCGGCCGGGGCCGACGGTCGCCACCCGGCGTGCCCCGAGACGTGGGGCCACGGCGGACCGGCGGTTCGTCTGGGCCTGTCCTACGTGCGCCATGTGGGCGACGACCTGGCCCAGGCCATCGCCGACGGGCGCCCCTACACCTCCATGGAAGACCTCCAGCGTCGCCACGACCTGCCCCTGCACGTGCTCGAGTCCATGGCCACCGCCGGGGTGTTCCACCAGTGCTTCGGGCTGGAACGTCGCGAGGCCCTGTGGTCGGCCGGGGCGGTGGTGCAGTCCCGGCCCGACCGGCTGGCCGGCGTGGTCACCGGCGATCAGGCCCCCACCCTGCCGGGGATGTCCGAACAGGAGACGGCCCTGGCCGACCTGTGGGCCACCGGCGTCGCCCCCGACGGCCATCCCACCCGTTTCCTGCGCCCAGCCCTCGACGAACGAGGGGTGCTCACCGGGGTCGGGCTACGACAGGTGCCCGACGGCACCAAGGTCGAGGTGGCCGGCGTGGTCACCCATCGCCAACGGCCGGCTACGGCGGGGGGTACCACGTTCATCAACCTCGAGGACGAGACCGGACTCATCAACATCGTCTGCTCCAAGGGGTGTTGGTTGCATCATCGCCAGATCGCCGGGACCGCCACCGCCTTGCTGGTGCGGGGCCGGGTCGAGAACGTCGAGGGGGTCATCAACGTGGTGGCCGAGCGCATCGAGCCCCTGCACCTGGCCGTGCCCATGGCCAGTCGCGATTTCCGTTGAATCCCGCACCTTCGTCGGTACCAACCGGTCCGATGGCCGGTGGCACAGCTCCACGGGGGTCCGATGGCGCTCCCGCGCCGGGCTCAGTCGCCGATCTGGCCGTCGATGTCCTGTCGTAGCAGGTCGGCATGGCCCACGTGGCGGGCGTACTCCTCGATCATGTGGACGAGGATCC
>JAOUEE010000055.1 GCA_029858875.1 Acidimicrobiia bacterium | reverse complement strand
CTTGCTCGACGGGGCCGAGGGCAATGCCGGGCATCTGGGTCACGTGGTCGTGGTGCCCGATGGGCGCCCCTGTGCCTGCGGATCGCACGGATGCCTCGAGGCCGAGGCCTCGGGCACGGCCATCGCCGCGATCACCGGACAGCCGCCGGCGGTCGCCGGGCCGGCCATGCGCCACCATGTCGGCACCCTGGTCGGACGGGCGGTGGCCCAGGCCGCCGTGCTGCTCGACCTCCGGCTGGCGCTGGTCGGGGGATCGGTGGGCCTCGGCTACGGGGACGCGTTGTTGGACGCGGCCCAGGACGAGATCGATCGGATGGCTCGGATCGCGTATGCCCGGGGTGTGCGCATCGCGGCGGTGGGGCTGGGCGCCGACGCCCCGGTGATCGGTGCCGCAGCGCTGGCCCGCCCGCGAGGCGGGCGCGAGTGATGAGGTTGCGCTGGCTGGCGGCGGTGATCTCCGCGGTCGCGCGCCGCCCTCGGTTGTGGCCCACCGCGCTGGGGCAGATCCGACGTCTGGCTCCCACCGGGTGGTGGCGGCGTCGGCCGTTTCTGCCCATTCCACCGCCCGACTACCTGCGGTTCCGAGCCCAGACGGCGTACGGCGACGCCGACCGACTTCCCGATGTGGACGATGTGGTCACCTATCTACGCTGGTGCCGTGATTGGCCGGGGACGGCCTGACGGCATGCCCAATCACCTGCACTGGGGGCAGGTGTTCGTTACCCTCTCGCCATGAGCCGGGTCCTGGTGTTGAATGCCACCTACGAGCCCCTGGCCGTGGTCACCGCCCGCCGAGCGGTGTGTCTGGTGTTGGCCGACAAGGCCACGCTGGTCGAGGACACCGGCCGGGTCATGCGCAGCGAACGGGCGTCGGTGGCCGAACCGTCGGTCGTTCGCCTCACCCGCTTCGTGCGCGTGCCCTACCAGCGCCGCCGAGCGCTGAATCGTCGAGCCGTGTTCGCTCGCGATGACCACACGTGCCAGTACTGCGGTCGCCGAGCCGAGTCGATCGACCATGTGGTTCCCCGCAGTCGTGGTGGCGAGCACGTGTGGGACAACGTGGTCGCCGCCTGCCGACCCTGCAACGCGTCCAAGCGTGACCGCATGCTGAGCGAGACCACGATGTATCTGCGCCGGAGCCCGGGGCCCCCCGAGCTGCACACGTGGTTCCGCGTGGCGGCCGGCGTCGTGCCGGCACCGTGGGAGCCCTATCTCGACGTGTTCGCCGGTCGCGCCTCGGCGTGATCGGGATCGAGCGGTCGGCATTCGTCGCCGGCTCTGCGGGTGGTCCGTGAACTGGCCCGTCGAGCGGCGAAAGGGATCGGCCCAGTCGCTGCACGATCTGCAGCTGCCGGGCCGACGGGGGGTGTGGGTGCTCGAGGTCGATCGGCCGACGTTGGTATTGGGGAGCACGCAGACCGACTCGGTACTCGATGCGAACCGGGTCGTCGCCTCGGGGGTGGCCGTGGCTCGTCGGCGATCGGGTGGGGGAGTGGTGGGGCTGCGCCCCGGTGGGTCGTTGTGGGTCGACGTGGTGATTTCGTCAGCTGACGAACAGTGGGACGCCGACGTGGGTCGTTCGTTCCGGTGGGTCGGGGCCGGCTGGCAGGGCGCGCTGATCGCGCTCGGGGCCCGGGCCACCATGGTGACCGGGCCTGATCGTCACCGTCGGTGGGCGGACCTGGTGTGCTTCGCCGGTCGCAACACCGGCGAGGTCGTCGTCGACGGAGCCAAGGTGGTGGGACTCTCCCAGCGGCGCACCCGGGCGTGGACGAGATACCAATGCCTGGTACTGCTCGACGCCGATCCAACCCTCGTGGTGGATCATCTGCGCCTCGACGAAGGCCAACGGCAGGCCATGCGCCGCGACCTGGCCGAGGCCACCGGTGCCGTGGCGTTCGGGGCCGACGAGCTGCTCCAGTCCTTCCTGGGTCAGCTCGACTGACCTGGTTCGCCAAGCGGTGGGGGCCGTCGCCCACGATCGCGCCCGAAATCGGGCCATTTCATCGAACAGGTGTTCGAAAATGGACGAAATGGGGAGAAAGTGGGGGAAAAGGCTTGCGTAGTGGGGGAGTATCCCATAATGTGGCGCGACATGGGAGAGCAGACCACTCAGAGCATCGCCACGGTTCACTCGCTCTCCGAAGCCCGTAGCCGCCACCAACAGACCCAGGGGACCCGAAGTGACCTTCGTCGGAACCTTCGAGCACACGATCGACGCCAAGGGGCGTCTCGTGCTGCCCGCCAAGTTCCGCGGTCACCTGGCCAGGAGCGCCTATCTGGCCCCCCAGGGGGACTGCCTGGCGCTGTGGGAACCCGAGGAGTACGACTCGATGCTCGGCCGGCTGCAGGAACTGGCACGCGACAAGCAACTGGACAGCCGAGTGCTCGTCAGCCTGACGGCCGCCTCCGAGGAGGTCGCCCTCGACGCCCAGGGTCGGGTACTGGTGAGCGATCGACTGCGCACCTTCGCCTCATTGGACCGAGAGGTGGTCCTGCTGGGGGCGATGAACCACGTGGAGATCTGGGATCGATCCACCTGGGAACGCATGCAACCCGAAATGGACGCTCTGATGACCCAGGCCCTCGCGGAGGGCCTGGGGGTCTGAGCGTCGCCTGACCAACCACCCGCGACAAGAAAGGAGATCACCGAACACGCGAGCTCGTTCATCGGCAGTCTCCCGATCGACAGATGGAAGCCCCTACTCCGCCCGCTTGCCATCCAGCTCGTTCGGGGGAGAAATCCCGACGTGCGCCCGTCGATCGGGGGACTGCCGATGGCCGAGCCGTGATGACCAGGTTCTCGAACCTGATCACGGTGACAGCCATGTGTCCGGACGAACCCTCTGACCCTCCGCGTCCCGGAAGTCCCGAGGAGCCACCGTCCCGGGCACTGCGCTGGGGTCGGGGGCCGATCGTGGCTCCGGTTCCCGACGATGAGCCCGAGAGCGAGAAAGACGTGATCGACCTGACCGAGAGTGGCCGCTGGGGACGCGATCCAGCCGAGGCCGCCGCAGAGGCCGATGCCGCCGACGGCGCCAAGCGTCGCTGGGGAACCCGGCAACGTCGCCGGACACGGAGCGAGTGACCATGGTGGCGGACTTCACCCACGAGCCGGTCATGGTCGACGAGATCGTCGAGTTCTTCGCTCCTGTGCCACCGGGCCTGCTGGTCGACGCGACCGTCGGTGGCGGCCACCACAGCGCGGCCGTGCTGGCATCGCACCCCGGATTGTCGGTCCTCGGACTCGACCAGGATCCGGTGGCCGTGGCGGCGGCGACCGAGAAGCTGGCGCCGTTCGGTGACCGGGCTCAGGTGCGTCGACGCCGCTTCGATGGGCTCGGCGACGAGGTCCGGGCCTTGGGACACGACGACCTGTCGGGGTTCTTCTTCGACCTCGGTGTCAGCTCGCCTCAGATCGACCAACCGCATCGAGGATTCAGCTACCGCAACGACGGGCCCCTCGACATGCGGATGGATCCCGACCACCCGATCAGCGCCGATCGGGTGGTCAATTCCTACGACGTCGACGAGCTGGCCGACGTCCTGCGGTGGTACGGCGACGTGCCTGCGCCCCGCCGCGTCGCGTCCGCGATCGTGGCGGCTCGCCCCATCGAAGGGACCCAGCAGTTGGGTGAGGTGGTCCGCGCCGCCGTCCCCGCCCGCGAGCGTCGTCGCGGCGGAGATCCGGCCAAGCGGGTCTTCCAGGCGGTTCGCATCGAGGTCAACGCCGAGCTCGACATCCTGCCCGACGCGCTCGACCAGGCGCTCGGTCTGTTGGGCGAACGAGGTCGGGGTGCCGTCCTCGCCTATCACTCGGGTGAGGACCGCATCGTCAAGGACCGGTTCCGTCAGGTGGCCGAGCCCGATCATGATCCGCGCCTTCCTCGTCCCGAGACGGACTACCAGCTCGTCTGGCGGGGCAGTCACAAGCCGTCCGCACAGGAACAACACCGCAATCCGCGGTCGGCCAGCGCCCGACTACGCGGTATCGAGAGGCGGGCCGCATGAGTCGAGCGACCGCCGCTCGGCGCCTCGAGTCGCCCACCCCGCGCCGCCGGCACCTCGCGCCGGTCACCGAGGTCGGCACCTCGGTCGGCCTGCTGACGATCGTGGGCATCGCCTTGTTCATGGGAACGCTCCTGGCCACGGTCGCGGTGCAGACCCTGTTGTTCCAGGCCCGCCTCGAGGTGGATGACCTGGAGGCCGAGATCGCCGCCGAGCAGGAGATCCACTCGGAGCTCGTGGCGGAGGTGGCCACCCTGGAGTCACCGGCGCGCATCCTGGCCGAGGCCGAGAGCAAACTGGGGATGGCACCGGCCACAGGACGCACGTATCTGGCGCCGGTGGTGCCCGGTGATCCGGACTCACCCATTCCCCCTCCCGGCGACGATCCATTCGGTCGTGCGGCCGAGGAGCCGGCTCCATGACGGTGATCAGCACGCCCTACCGGTCACGAGGCGCCGAGCCGTCGGCGCCGCGACTCGGCATCATCGCCGTCGCCATGGCGGTGGCCGCCGCGCTGCTGGCCTGGCAACTGGTCGACATCCAGGTGGCCAACCCCGACCGCTACCGCGAGTACGGCTTGGACCAGCGGCTCACCAGCGATCAGATCCCGGCCGAGCGCGGGGCGATACTCGATCGCAATGGGCTGCTGCTCGCCGGCTCGGTGGCCAGCACGACCATCACGGCCAACCCGCGCCTCATCTCGGATCCACGCCAGACGGCAACCGACCTCGCGCCGATCCTCGGCCTCCCCGTCGCCGAGCTCGAGGCCCAGCTTCGCCGGGACTCCTACTTCGCCTTCCTCGCCCGCGAGGTCGACGATCGGGTGGCCGAACGCGTGGCCGACCTCGGGATCGCAGGGATCTTCCTCGATGAGGAGCCATCCCGCCACAATCCTGGCGGCGACCACTACGCCCGGGCCGTTCTCGGACGGTCCGACCTCGATGGTCACGGCATCAGCGGCTTGGAGACGTTGTACGACGACGTGCTCACCGGCGTGCCCGGCCAGAACCTGCTCGAGCGGACCAACACCGGTGAGCTGATCCCGAGTGGTCAGCAGCGGGTGATCCCGGCGATCGCCGGTGACTCGCTGGTGCTCACCCTCGATCAGACACTCCAGTACAAGACCGAGCAGGTGCTGGTGCAGCATGTGACGGACACCGGCGCAGCCGGCGGCGTCGTCGTGGTGCTCGACAACACCAACGGCGACATCCTGTCGATGGCCACCGTCAGCCGATCCGACGATGACGCGGTGTTGCCCAGTACCGAAAATCGCGCCGTCACCTGGCAGTACGAGCCCGGCTCCATCGCCAAGCCCCTCACCTTCGCCGGGGTGTTGGAAGCCGGCCTGGCCGACCTGGACAGCTACCGGGACGTTCCCGACTCGCTGACGATCTGGGATGCGACCTTCACCGATGCCGATGAGCATCCGATCGCGTCGTGGTCACTCGTCGACATACTGCAGAAGTCCTCGAACATCGGCACGATCATGTGGGCCCAGCAGCTGGGCGACGAGGGCCTCTACGACTCGCTGCGCTCATTCGGAATCGGCGAGCCGACCGCGGTCGGGTTCCCCAACGAGGCCCCAGGTCTGCTCCACGACACCGACGACTGGTCCGGTACGTCCCTGCCCACGATCGCCATCGGTCAGGGCGTGGCCGTCACCCCGCTGCAGATGGCGCAGGCCTATGCCACCATCGCCAATGGCGGAGTGGCTGCGGCGCCGCGCCTGGCCCAAGGGTCCCAGGACGGTGCCGGCAACTTCACTGCCTTCCCCCACCCCGAGCCGCGCCGGGTGATCAGCGAGTCCACTGCCGGCAAGCTCACCGAGATGCTCACCGCGGTGGTGGCCGAAGGTACGGGCATCAACGCCGCCATCCCCGGCTACGACACGGCGGGGAAGACAGGCACTGCGTGGAAGCCCCAACCGGGAGGGGGCTACGAGGACGAGGCCGGCGAGCGACATTTCGTGGCCAGCTTCGCCGGCTTCCTGCCGGCCGACGACCCAGCCATCACCATCGTCGTGGTGATCGACGAGCCCAGCGGCACCCGCGAGTCGGGCGGCTCGGCGGCGGCGCCCGTGTTCGCCGAGCTCAGCTTGTACGCCCTGCGCCATCTGCGCATCCCGCCTTCCACCGAGACGGCGGTGAGCGAACAGGAGAACGTCCGTAGCGAGTCCCTGGTGGAGCAGGATGCTGCGGCCGCGGCCCGTGAGGCGCTCGCCGCCGGCGAAGCCACCGATGACGCGGCCGACGGTCACGCCCACCCGGAGGCCGAGGCCGGGGTCGACCCCGCCGATCCCGCGCCGGACGGCTGACGTGGAGCTGCGCGCCCTGCTGGAGCGGGTTGATCCGGCGGCATCGATCGCGGCGTCGGCGGTGCCCGACGATCGACAGATCGACGCGATCGTCCATGACTCGCGCGCCGTTGGCCCAGGTGCGCTCTTCTGCGCGCTCGTGGGCGATGCCTTCGATGGCCACCGATTCGTACCGGAGGCGATTCGGCGCGGTGCCGTGGCCGTCCTGGTTCGTGCCGGTACCGCGGTGTCGGCCGATGCCGATGTGGCCGTCCTGCACGCGGCCGATACTCGCGTGGCCATGGCCCACCTGGCCGCAGCCCACGCCGGTCACCCGAGTCGCGATCTCGAGGTGGTCGGCGTGACCGGCACCAACGGGAAGACCACCACCGTGCACCTGCTGGCGCACGTCGCCTCGTCGGCGGGTGTCTCCGCCCGCACGATGGGCACCCTCACGGGGGCACGGACCACGCCCGAGGCCACCGACATCCAACCGTTGCTGGCGACGTGGCGAGCGGAGCAGGTGCAGATGGTGGCGATGGAGGTCTCGTCGCATGCCCTCGCCCAGCACCGGGTGGACGGCATCCGTTTCCGCGTGGCCGGTTTCACCAATCTCAGCGAGGACCACCTCGACTACCACCCGTCCATGAACGAGTACTTCGCGGCCAAAGCCCGCTTGTTCACGCCCGAGCTCTCCGAACGGGCCGTGGTGGTGGCCGACCGGCCCCACGGACGATTGCTGGTGGACACGGCGACCATCCCGGTGACCGCCATCCACCCGGACGAGCACCTCCTGTTGGGCTCCAGCCTCACCCATCTGGAATTCGAGTGGCGTGACCGCCGCGTCCGTCTGCCCTTCGGTGGTCGTTTCAACGCGGCCAACGCCATCCTCGCCGCCGAGCTGGCGGTGGCGCTGGGTCTGCCGGTCGATCAGATCGCGGCCGGTCTCCAGTCGGCGCCGCCGGTTCCGGGCCGCTTCGAACCGGTGGTCGCCGGTCAGCCATTCGGCGTGATCGTCGACTACGCCCACACGCCCGACAGCTTGACCCGGGTGCTCGCATCGGTGCGCGAAGATGCCCATGGCGGCAACGTCATCGTGGTCTTCGGCTGTGGTGGGGACCGTGATGCGGCCAAGCGCCCGCTGATGGGACAGGCGGCCGAGCAGGGGGCCGACCGGGTGATCATCACGTCGGACAACCCCCGCTCCGAGGACGCGGATGCCATCATCTCCGACGTGCAGCGTGGCATGACGACGTCGGCGGTGGTGGTTCCGGACCGCCGCGAGGCCATTGCCGCGGCGCTTCGCGACGCTCGGCCCGGAGATGTCGTGGTGATCGCCGGCAAAGGGCACGAGACGACGCAGATCATCGGATCCGAGTCACAGCCCTTCGACGACCGACTCGTCGCCCGAGACATCCTGGATGCCCCCGCGTGATCCGACTCCTGCTCGCCGCGGCCACGGCCACCGTCCTGTCCCTCGCCGCCACCAAGTTCGTGATCGAGCTACTCGTGCGCAACCACATCGGCCAGCCCATTCGTGACGACGGTCCGGAGGGTCACGTGACGAAGGCGGGCACGCCCACCATGGGCGGCGTGGCCATCGTGGCCGGGGCGACGTTCGGCTACGTGGTGTCCGACCTGTCCGGTGGGATCTACACCCGCAGCGGGATCTTCGTCATGCTGGCCATCATCGGCGGTGGTGCCGTGGGTCTGCTCGACGACTGGATCAAGGTGGTTCGTGAGCGCAACCTCGGGCTCAACAAGCGAGCCAAGATGCTCGGTCTGCTGGTCGTCGCCGTGGGCTTCGCCGTGCTGATGGTGCAGTTCACCGACATCGACACCACGTTGTCGTTCACCCGCTGGGACTCCGTGGGCTGGGACATGGGCAAGGTCCTCTGGACGCTGTGGGCCGCGCTGCTCATCGTCGGCAGCGCCAACGCCGTCAATCTCACAGATGGTCTCGACGGCCTGGCCGCTGGCTCGGCGGTGTTCTCCTTCGCCGCTTTCGTGCTCATCGCCTTCTGGAAGTTCACGCCGTCGGCCGAGATCGGTGGTGCCGAGCCGTTCTACGACGTGAACCACGCCCTCGATCTGGCCGTGGTGGCCGCGGCCATGCTGGGCGGTTGTCTGGGTTTCCTGTGGTGGAACGCGCCGCCGGCGCAGATCTTCATGGGTGACACCGGGTCGCTGGCAATCGGTGTGGGGCTGGCCGCGCTGGCCCTGTCCACCAACACGGCGCTGCTGCTCCCCATCCTCGGCGGGCTGTACGTGATCGAGACCGTGTCGGTCATCCTCCAGATCGGCCGTTTCCAGCTGAACGGGAAGCGGTTCTTCCGAATGGCGCCCATTCATCACCACTTCGAGCTCGGTGGGTGGCCCGAGACCTGGGTGATCATCCGCTTCTGGATGCTCCACGGCTTCTGCGTGGCCATCGGCCTCGGGTTGTTCTACGCCGACTGGATCGCCGCGGGAGGTGGCTCGTGACCGCCGCCCTCATCATCGGCCTCGGGATCACGGGCCACGCCGTCCTCGAGCGACTGCACCAACGCGGGGTCCAGGTCATGGTGGTGGAGGATCATCCGACAGACGATCACCGGACGCTGGCCGCTCGAAACCAGGCGCTGCTCCTGGAGGCACCCGACCGCAACCGGTTGGCCGAGGTGCTCGACGGCGCCGACGTGCTGCTTCCCTCGCCCGGGGTGCCGGACTCGCATGTCGCCTTCGAGGTGGCTCGGTCGCTCGACGTGCCCGTCGCCAGCGAGTTCGACCTGGCTCGTCGGTGGGATGACCGGCCGATCGTGGCCGTCACCGGTACCGATGGCAAGACCACGGTGACCACCATGATCACCGAGATGCTGGTCGCCGCGGGGCGCCGAGCGGTCACAGCCGGCAACACCGATGTGCCCCTCGTGGCGGCCATCGACGACCCGGCCACCGACATCTTCGTGGTCGAGGCATCGTCTTTCCGGTTGGGTCACTCGTGTCGCTTCCAGCCCCAGGTCGCGGCCTGGCTCAACTGGGGACCCGACCATCTCGATGTCCATCGCGACCTGGCCGGCTACGAACGAGCGAAGGCGGCCATCTGGGCCCACCTGGAAGCAGGAGCGGTGGCCGTGGCCAACGCCGATGATCCGGTGGTCATGGGTCATGCGCCCGCAGGCGCCCGCACGTTCGGGGTGGCGGTGCCGGCCGACTTCACCGTGGTCGATGGTCAGCTCGCCGGTCCCGACGGGCCGCTGCTGGCCGTGACCGACCTGGCCCGTGCTCTGCCCCACGACGTGGCCAACGCGCTGGCCGCCTGGGCGTGCGCCGACGCGGTGGGCGTCGAAGCCGACACGGTCGGATCGGTGCTGACGACCTTCGCCGGCCTTCCGCACCGGGTCCACACGGTGGCCGTCATCGGCGGCGTGGCCTTCGTCGACGACTCGAAGGCCACCGTCCCCCACGCGGTCGTCGCCGCGGTGCGGAGCTTCGATTCGGTCGTGCTCATCGCCGGCGGTCGCAACAAGGGCATCGATCTGGCCCCGTTGGCCAACGCGGTGGAGTCGATCCGCGCCGTCGTCGCCATCGGTGACGCGCGCGATGAGGTGGCCGATGCATTCGCCGGTCAGCGACCCGTTGTCTTCGCCGACGACATGGACGAAGCCGTGGCCCGTGCCCGCGCCGCGGCTCGACCGGGCGACACGGTGCTGTTGTCGCCGGGATGCGCCTCCTTCGACTGGTACCGCGACTACGGTGCCCGAGGCGACGATTTCGTGCGGGCGGTACGAGCGTTGGAGGACGTGTGAAGACACCGCTCGCCGAACGGCGACGTGCGCAGCAGGCCAGTCGGGGTCGCCATCCCACCAGCCGTCAGGCGACCACTGGTCGGGGCCCGCGGGCCCGCCGCCGGCGCTACTCGCCGCTCTTCGGCCTGCTGGTCATACTGGGCTTCGGGTTGGGCCTCTACGGGCTCGTGATGGTGCTGTCGGCATCGTCGGGAGACGCGCTGGACGGCGGCGATCCCTGGAGCGCGTTCCGACGCCAGTCACTGTGGTTCGCCGCTGGACTGATGGCCGCCCTGTGCACGTCCCGGCTCGACCACCGGCTGTGGCGCGAGCGTCTCTCGATCCCCTTGCTGCTCGGTGCCGGCGCCATGCTGGTCCTGGTTCTCGTGCCCGGCGTGGGCCTCTCCGTCAATGGTGCCAGTCGGTGGATCGGCGTCGGTGGGTTCACCTTCCAGCCGTCCGAGCTGGCCAAACTCGCCCTCATCGTGTGGGTGGCCGACATGGCGACCCGCCGCTACCGCGACGTCACCTGCATCAACTCCACGCTGGCCCCCATTCTCATGATGACCGGCGCCTTCGCGGTGCTGCTCATCCTGGAGCCGGACCTGGGTACGGCGATCGTCGTGTGCGCCGTCGTCTTCGTGGTGTTGTACATGGCCGGCGCCGCGTTGTCGCACCTCTGGATCATGGCCGGCGTCGCGAGCTGCCTGGCCCTCACGCTGGCCTGGCTTGCGCCCTATCGACGCGAACGCCTCCTCGCTTTCAGTGATCCATGGGAAGACCCCCTGGAGTCCGGTTACCAGACCGTGCAAGCCGGAGTGGCGCTGGCCAACGGCGGGATCAGCGGCGTCGGCCTGGGCGCCAGCCGAGGCAAGTGGGGATTCCTGCCCGAAGCCCACACCGACTTCATCTACGCCATCATCGCCGAGGAGTTCGGTGTGATCGGTGGACTCACCGTGCTGGGGGCGTTCGTCCTCATCGGCGCAGCCGGGTTCCTGGTGGCGCACCGGCTTCGTCAGCGGGATCCCTTCGCTTCGTTGGTGGCGGTCGGTATCACCACCTGGATCGTGCTCCAGGCGTTCGTCAACATCGGCGCTGTTGTCGGCGCCCTTCCCATCACTGGCGTCACCCTGCCGTTCCTCTCGGCGGGCGGCTCGTCACTCGTCGTCACCATGGCCGCCTACGGGGTGCTGTTGAACATCGCGTCCCATGTCGACTGACCGCCAGCTCCGGGTGCTGATCAGCGGTGGAGGCACGGCTGGCCACGTGCAGCCCGGGCTCGACATCGCCCGGGCCCTGGTGGCTCGGGGCTGCCCCGTGGACAACATCCACTACGTCGGCAGCGAGCGGGGCATCGAGGCCCGGCTCGTTCCGGCCGCGGGGTTCGAGCTGACCCTCCTCCCCGGGCGGGGCATTCAACGTCGCCTCACCCTGGCGAACATCGGCGCCGTGCTCGGACTTCTGCGGGCCGTGGTCTCGGCCTTCGGCGTGGTTCGTCGCCAGCGACCCGACGTGCTGGTGTCCCTCGGCGGGTACGCCAGCGTGCCCTGTGCGCTCTGGGCCATCATCGGCCGGATCCCCGTCGTGGTGGCCGAGCAGAACGCGGTGCCGGGGCTGGCCAACCGGCTCATCGGCCGCTTTGCCCGCGCCGCCGCCACATCCTTTCCCGACGTGGCCCTGCCCCGCTCGCAGTGGACCGGCAATCCGGTACGGGACGAGATCCGGACCATCGACCGGGCGGCGCGTGACGCCGCGCGCGCTCGCATCGACGTCGCCGACGACCGTTTTCTCCTGGTCGCCTTCGGGGGCTCGCTCGGTGCCCGCCACATCAACCATGCGCTGATCGATGCGCTCGCCGACCACTGGTCGGCCGACGACGCCCTGGCGATTCGCCACATCATCGGCGAACGCGACTTCGACGACATCGTGAGCCGGGTCGACCTCGGTCCCGATGCACGCGTGCAGTATCAGCCGATCCGCTACGAGGATGACATGGCCACGGTCTACACCGCCGCCGACCTGGTGCTGTGCCGGTCCGGAGCCACCACCGTCGCCGAGGTGGCCGTGACCGGGGTACCAGCCGTGCTCATCCCCCTGCCAGGGGCACCCGGTGACCACCAGACGGCCAACGGCCGCGCGCTGGTCGACTGCGGTGCCGCCGTGCTGGTTCCCGATGGCGAGCTGGACGGGGACCGACTGCACACCGAGGTCGAAACCCTGCGTCTCCACCCCGACCAACTGATCAGCATGAGTCGAGCGGCGACCGGTTTCGCCCGCCCCGACGCAGCCGACGCCGTGGCTGCCCTCGTGGAGAAGCACGCCCGATGACGCGCATCACCCAACTGGGGGCCGGACCAGACCACCATGGAGAGGTTCTGCGCCGATCCCGTCGGCCACGTCCCGACCGATCATGACCGACCTCGACCTCGACCTCACCCGTCCCACCCGCATCCACGTCGTCGGCGTGGGCGGTGCCGGCATGTCCGCCATCGCGGCCGTGCTGGTCGCCATGGGCCACCAGGTGACCGGCAGTGATCTCAAGGCCGGCCCCGGGTTGGATCGGCTGCGGGTGAGTGGCGTCGAGGTGGCCGTCGGCCATGACCGTAGCCATCTGGGCGACGCCGAGCTGGTGGCGATCTCGACGGCCATCCCACCCACAAATCCCGAGGTGCTGGCTGCCGAGGAGGCCGGCATCCCGGTCCTGCGCCGGGCGGCCGTCCTCGCCGCCATCGCCTCCACCCGCCGCACCATCGCCGTGGCCGGGACCCATGGCAAGACCACCACGAGCTCGATGCTCGCCCTCGCCCTCCGCTCGGCCGGGCTGGCCCCCTCGTTCATCATCGGCGGTGACGTCAACGAGATCGGTAGCGGTGCTGCGTGGTCCGACGCCGGCGACCTGTTCGTGGTCGAGGCCGACGAGAGCGACGGGACGTTCACCGAGCTCCCGCGCGACGGGTCCATCGTCACCAATCTCGAGCCCGACCATCTCGAGCACTACGGCGGCTTCGAGGGTCTCGAAGCGGCCTTCGACCGATTCGTCGCCGAGACCCCCGGGCCCGTGGTGATCTGTGTCGACGACGAGGGCGGACGCCGATTGGCCGCTCGCCATCCGAACGCCATCGGATACGGCGAGCGCCCCGATGCCGAGTACCGCATGACCGAGCTGGTCAGCGACCGGTCCGGGGCCCGATTCGGGCTCAGTCACCATGGCCAGGCCATCGGCCCGATCGACCTGGCGGTCCCCGGGCGCCACAACGCGCGCAATGCCGCTGCCGCCGCCGTCACGGCGCTGCGCTACGGAGCCGAGTTCGACGCGGTGGCCGATGCGCTGGCCCGGTACGCGGGTGTGGCCCGTCGATACGAGCACCGCGGGGAGTGCAACGGGATCACGTTCGTCGATGACTACGCCCATCTGCCCACCGAGGTGGCTGCGGCGCTGGCCACCGCCCGCGACGGTGCGTGGCCCCGGGTGGTCTGCGTCTTCCAGCCCCACCGCTACAGCCGAACCCAGGAGGTGGGACACGATTTCGGTCCGGTGTTCACCGACGCCCACCATGTGTTGATCACCGAGATCTATGCCGCCGGCGAAGCACCGCGGCCCGGCGTCTCGGGACGAATGGTCGCCGAGGCGGTCCGGGCCGCATCACCCGGGCTGCCCGTCGACTTCGTCGCGCATCGCACCGAGCTGGTCGAGCGACTGACCGATCTCCTCCAGCCCGGCGACCTGTGCCTCACCCTCGGTGCCGGTGACTTGAGCTCCCTGCCCGACGAGCTCATCGAGCGGCTGGGGGCACCGTGATGGTGGCGACGGCCATCGAGGAGGTCGCGGACCGGCTTCGTGGCACCAGTCTGGGATCGCGGGTCGAACAAGACCGATCGCTGGCGCCGTTCACCACCTATCGCGTCGGTGGTGCCGCGGCCCTGTTCGTCACGGTGCGCTCGCACGCCGACATCCAGGAACTGTTGGCCCAGGTCGCCGGCACCGGCATCGCCACCCTGGTCGTGGGTCGCGGCTCCAACCTGCTGGTGGCCGACGCCGGGTTCGACGGACTGGCCATCACCGTCGACCGGGGGCTCGATGCACTCACCATCGACGACGACCGGGTCCGGGTCGAAGCCGCCGCGCGACTTCCCGTCGTCGCCCGGGCCACCGTGGCCGCCGGCCTGCGCGGCTTCGAGTGGGCCGTGGGCGTCCCCGGTTCCGTCGGCGGAGCGGTCCGCATGAACGCCGGAGGGCACGGCGGTGACATGGCGGCCAGCGTGACCGCTGCCACCGTGGCAGATCTGTCCACCGGCGCCATCGAGCGTTGGACGCCGTCGATGTTGGCCTTCGGCTACCGGTCGTCGGCCATCGCCGCCCACCACCTGGTCGTCGAAGCCGAGCTCCAGCTGGCACCGGGTTCGGCGGAAGTCGGTGAGGCAGTGCTGGCCGAGATCGTTCGATGGCGACGGGAGAACCAGCCCGGAGGCCAGAACGCCGGCTCGGTGTTCACCAACCCCGTCGGAGACTCGGCCGGGCGGCTCATCGACCAGGCCGGCGGCAAGGGACGTCGCCTCGGCTCGGCCCAGGTATCCACCAAGCACGCAAACTTCATCCAAGCCGACGCCGACGGCTCGGCCGACGACGTGTTGGCCCTCATGGTCGCCATCCGCCGCCTGGTGCGACAACACCATGGGATCGATCTGGAGGTCGAGACCCGGCTCGTTGGATTCGGGGACAACCCATGGTGAGTGCCGTCGCCGAATCCCACCCCCGCCTGCGGGCCCGTCGGGAGGCCGTCCAACGCTCCGACGAACGTCGCAAGTGGATACGGACCACACTGCTCCTACTAGTTCTGGTGGCGGCCATCGCCGTTCTCGGCCTGGCTCGATCCCGCTTGCTCGACGTCGAGCAGATCCGCGTCGAGGGCTCGTCGAGACTCGACGCCGACGAGGTGGAGGCACTGGCCGCCATCGAGCCCGGCGTGGCCCTGATCGACATCGACCTGGCCGGTGTCGAAGAACGGGTGGAACGTCACCCCTGGGTGGCCGATGCCTCGGCCCGTCGCGAGTGGCCCGACACCTTGACCATCGACGTGGTCGAGCGGATGCCGGTGGCGGCGAGTCCCGTGGCCGAGGGCGCCTACCTCCTGGTCGACCTCGACGCCATGGCCCTCGACGTGGTCGATCGGCCGCCGGCTGCACTGCCTATCGTGCGCGGCCTCGACGTCGATGCTGCCCCCGGCCAAGTGGCCCCCGGCCTGACCGCGGCCGTCCAGGTCGTCGACGCCATCCCGGACGATCTCGCGGCATGGGTCGTGGCCGTCGACCAGGGCCCCGACGGCGCTGTGGTGCTGGAGCTGATCGACGGCGTCCCCGCCGAGCTCGGTACCGCCGACCGACTGGCCGACAAGCTCGTGGCGCTGGCCACCCTGTTGTCGCGCGTCCAAGCCGACTGCATCGAGTCGTTCAATGTCCAGGCGCCCGACGCCCCCGTTGCCACCCGGTGCCGCACCGCCTGAGCGGTATCTACCGCATCTGGTGGTCTGGCTGATTGGTGGTGGGGGCGGTATTTGCCGCAGCTGGTGGTCTGGCTGGTTGGTGGTGGGGGCGGTCACCTGCGCAGGGCTGTATCTACCGCAGCTGGTGGTCTGGCTGGTTGGTGGTGGGGCCGTCACCTGGCGCGAAGGGCGA
>JAOUEE010000356.1 GCA_029858875.1 Acidimicrobiia bacterium | reverse complement strand
CCCGGGCCATTCCGGGTCACAACATCGTGTTCACGGTGATCGGCGTGTTCATCCTGTGGTTCGGATGGTTCGGCTTCAACCCCGGTTCGGAGCTGCTGGCCGACGAACTGGTGCCGTTCATCGCGGTGAACACCATGTTGGCCGCCGCGGCCGGAGCGGCCGGTGCCACCATCGCCATCTGGATCAAGTCGGGCAAGCCCGACGTGGCGATGATCGCCAACGGTGTACTGGCCGGCCTCGTCAGCATCACGGCGGGCACGGGCACGATGGCACCGGTGGGATCGTTCATCACCGGTCTCGTGGGCGGCTTCATCGTGGTCGGAGCGGTGCTGTTCTTCGACCGAATCCGGATCGACGATCCGGTCGGCGCCATCTCCGTCCACGGTGTCTGCGGCGTGTGGGGCACCCTCGCTGTCGGTCTGTTCGCCCGCTACGACGACGCCTTCCTCGGTCGGGGCGATGCCGGTCTCTTCTACGGTGGCGGACTCGACCAGTTGGCCATGCAGGCGGTGTTCGTGGCCATCGTCGCCGCCTGGGTGATTCCCACCACCGGCTTGTTGTTCTTCGCCCTCAAGCACACCATCGGGCTGCGAGTCAGCGAGGAAGAGGAGATGGCCGGGCTCGACGTCATGGAGCACGGCACCCCCGGCTATCACCTGCCCGCACCGGCCCCGGCGATGTCGATCGATGTCAGCCGCGGAAGCGAGACGACTGCTCGGCGGGAACCTGCGGGCGCCGGCGTGTTGCGTCCCAGTCCCGGGTCCGCCTGACCCTCCCAGCCAGGCGCAACCCAGACGGACCCCGGCCACCCCCGGCCGGGGTCCGTGCGCGTCCGGGCATCGGGTCAGGTCGACGCGGTCGACCGTGGAGAGGAAGTCCGCCTGATCTCCACGGTCGAGCCGCGTGTGGTTCCCACCACGAGTGGGGGCGCTCACCGGGCCGGGTACGCCTCGTGGGCCAAGTGTGCATGATTCCGGTCGCCGACAGGGAACCGAGTGGACAAGACATCGGTCGCGGCGTGCTCAGCCCTTGGCCTGGTTGGCCACCGCCTCGGCCGCGGCGGCCGCGGCGGTGGGGTCGAGGGCGCGGTCGAGGGTGGGCCGGCGCTCGACCGGACGGAAGTCCGGTCCCAGCTCGTAGCGGATCGGCATCCCGGTGGGGATGTTCAGCTCCGGAATGTCGTCGTCAGTGATGTCGTCGAGGTGCTTGGCCAGACCGCGAAGGGAGTTGCCGTGCGCCGCGACGAGCACCGTCTGGCCGTGGGCCAGGTCGGGCACGATGGTGTCGTACCAGTAGGGGAGGAGCCGCTCGACCACGTCGGCCAGGCATTCGGCCTTGGGCAACAACTCGGCCGGCAAGCCCGCGTAGGCGTCGGCCACGTTGGGGTTGTACGGGTTGTCGTCGGCGATGTCGGGGGGCGGCGTTCGGTAGCCACGTCGCCAGGCGTTGAGCTGTTCTTCGCCGTGTCGGGCGAGGGTCGCCGCCTTGTCGAGCCCGGTGAGGTCGCCGTAGTGGCGCTCGTTGAGACGCCAGCTGCGCCGCACCGGGATCCAGAGTCGGTCCATGGCCTCGAGGCACAGATCGGCGGTGATGATGGCCCGCTTCTGGAGCGAGGTGTGCACGATGTCGGGCTCGATCCCGGCCTCGGTCAGCACCCGGGCGGCATCGACAGCTTCGGCCCGGCCCTGTTCGGTGAGCTCGACGTCGTACCAGCCGGTGAACTGGTTGGACTCGTTCCAGACGCTCTGGCCGTGGCGCAGCAGGATCAGTGTCGACATGGGGCGACGGTACCAAGCCGACGCAACGGGAGGGGAGCCCGGGCCCCGGTGGAGGAGCCTGCGAGAAATCCCGGCCGTCAAAGTTGCTAATGAGACGCTCAGGTTTTATCCTGATCGAACAACCAGGAAAGTCGGTCATCGCGGCCGGGAACCCCTATCCTGGCGGTGATACTGCCCAGACCCCCCTCTCGTTCAGGAGTGCATCCCATGCCCAAGGCTGTCGGAATCGATCTCGGTACCACCAACTCGGTCGTCTCGGTCCTCCAGGGCGGTGATCCCGTGGTGATCCCCAACTCCGAGGGCTCGCGTACCACGCCGTCGGTCGTCGCGTTCTCCAAGGACGGTGAGGTCCTGGTCGGCGAGGTGGCCAAGCGCCAGGCCATCACCAACCCCGACCGCACCATCCGCTCGGTGAAGCGGCACATGGGCACCAACTGGTCGGTCGACATCGACGGCAAGAAATACACCCCGCAGGAGATCTCGGCCCGCACACTCCAGAAGCTGAAGCGAGACGCCGAGGCCTATCTGGGCGACACCGTCGCCCAGGCCGTGATCACGGTGCCCGCCTACTTCGACGACGCGCAGCGCACCGCCACCCAGGAGGCCGGTCAGATCGCGGGTCTCGAGGTGCTGCGCATCATCAACGAGCCCACGGCGGCCGCTCTGGCCTACGGCCTCGAGAAGGAGGACGAGGATCAGACGATCCTGGTGTTCGATCTCGGTGGCGGCACCTTCGACGTGTCGGTGCTCGAGATCGGCGACGGGGTGTTCGAGGTCAAGTCCACCCACGGTGACACCAAGCTGGGTGGTGACGACTGGGACGAGAAGGTCATCGACTGGCTGGTCGATTCGTTCAAGGGCGATCACGGCGTGGATCTGGGGGCCGACAACATGGCGTTGCAGCGGCTGAAGGAAGCGGCCGAGAAGGCCAAGATCGAGTTGTCCCAGGTGCAGCAGGCCCAGATCAACCTGCCGTTCATCACCGCCACCGATGCCGGGCCGTTGCATCTCGACTACAGCCTCAGTCGGGCCAAGTTCGAAGAGCTCACGGCCGATCTGCTGGACCGGTGCCGGAGTCCTTTCGAGCAGGCCATCAGCGACGCCGGTCTCACCAAGGGCGAGATCGACCACGTGATCCTGGTGGGTGGTTCCACCCGCATGCCGGCCGTGGCTGCACTGGTCCAGGAGATGACGGACAAGGAGCCCAACAAGACCGTCAATCCCGACGAGGTGGTGGCCATCGGCGCATCGGTGCAGGCCGGCGTGCTCAAGGGCGAGGTCACCGATGTGTTGTTGCTCGACGTGACCCCGCTGTCGCTGGGCATCGAGACCAAGGGTCAGGTCATGACCAAGCTCATCGAGCGCAACACCACCATTCCCACCCGCCGCACCGAGGTGTTCACCACGGCTGAGGACAGCCAGCCCTCGGTCGAGATCCACGTGCTCCAGGGCGAGCGCGAGATGGCGCAGTACAACAAGACCCTGGGCAAGTTCCAGCTGGTCGACCTACCACCCGCCCCGCGGGGTGTGCCCCAGATCGAGGTGACCTTCGACATCGACGCCAACGGCATCGTGCACGTGTCGGCCAAGGACCGGGCCACCGACAAGGAGCAGTCGATGACCATCACGGGTCAGTCCTCGCTCGACAAGGACTCCATCGACCAGATGGTTCGCGACGCCGAGGCCCACGCCGAGGAAGACGCCCAACGCCGCGAGGAGGCCGAGGTCCGCAACAACGCCGACACCCTCGTGTACTCCACCGAGAAGGTGCTGCGGGAGCAGGGCGAGAAGCTGGCCGATGACGAGAAGTCCGACATCGACGCCAAGCTGGCCGACCTGAAGGACGCACTCGGGGGAGCCGATCTCGACAAGATCAAGGACGCCAACGAGGCCCTCATGCTGGCCAGCCAGGAGTTCAGCCAGAAGCTGTACGAGCAGGCCGCTGCGGCCGGATCGTCCGAGGACACCGCGGGTGGCTCCGACAGCACCGGCGATGACGATGTGGTCGACGCCGAGATCGTCGAGGACGAGGATCAGTGAGTGCCGACGTCGGTGACGGCGAGTCGGACGCCCCGCCGGGGGTCGAAGATCC
>JAOUEE010000355.1 GCA_029858875.1 Acidimicrobiia bacterium | reverse complement strand
CCGATGGCGACACACGGGGTCATCATGGCCCAGCCCACCGAGCGGATCCGGTTCACCCCGCTCCCTGTCCCATCTGGCGTCGGTTCGTGCCAATGGTTGTCACGAACCCACGCAATTTCGGTCGGGGTGGGGGCGGGGTACGGTCGCCGGCGATGAAGGACACCCGCGCGGCGACCCCCGGTCGGTTCGACTCGTTGCGCATACCGGCCTACCGGCGGCTGTGGTGGGGTGGGATGTGCGCCTTCGGCGCCGGTCAGATGACCCTCATTGCACGCGGCTGGTTGGCCTTCGACCTGACCGGCACCAACGCGGCGCTGGGCGCGGTGCTCATCGGATTCGGGCTGTCCAGTCTGGTGGCCATCCCGGTGGGTGGGCTGCTGGCCGACCGCTACTCCAAGCGCAACATCATCGTCTGGGCCCAGGTCGCCCAGACGTTGGTGTCGGCGACGGTGGCCACGCTGGTGGCGGCCGGTCGCATCGAGTTCTGGATGCTGATCGCGGCGTCGGTCGTGCAGGGCGCGGCCATCTCGGTGCTGGCCCCCTCCCGGCTGGCCCTGATAGCCGACATCATCGACCGCGACCGGTTGACCAACGCCGTGTTCCTGAGCTCGATGAGCGTGCAGGTCACGCGGGTGATCGGGCCGGCCACGGCCGGCGCGCTCATCGGAATCGAGACCATCGGCATCAGCGGCGTGTACTACGTGGGGGCGGCCATCGCCTTCCTGTCGGTGCTGCTCACACTGGGCTTGCCTGCCGGTCGGCCGAAGCGGCGGTCCACCCGATCGCCGCTCGAGGACATCCAGGACGGCTTGGCCTACGTGCGCCGCCGCCCCGAACTGGTGCGACTGCTGGTGGTGTCGCTGGTGGTGGTGATGGTCGGCTTCCCCTACGTGGCGTTCCTGCCGGCCATGTCCGAGGACATCTTCGGCCAGGGTGCCACCGGGTTCGGCATCATGAACACCGTCGCCGCGGTGGGGGCGGTCATCACCACGCTGACGCTGGCCAACATCGAACGTCACAAGCTGGCCGCCTATCAGTCCGGCGCCGGGCTGTTGTTCGGCATCGCCCTCGTCTCCTTGAGCGTATCGCCGGCCTTCGTCGTGGCGCTCGTGGCCATGCTCTTCGTGGGTGCCACCTCGATGACCTTCCAGACGCTCAACAATTCGGCCGTTCTGTCACTGGCCGATGTGGAGTATCACGGTCGGGTGCAGAGCCTGCTGATGTTCAGCTTCAGTGGCTTCGGCCTGGCCGCGCTGCCACTGGGGCTGATCGCCGACGCCGTGGGTCTGCGCCAGACCATGGTGGTGATGGGCATCGCCGTCGTCGTGTTCATGCTGGGGGCCGAGCGCTGGCGCCGCCGTCTCGCCCCCACCGACCTTCCTGCCCTCTAGCCCAGGAGAAGACCATGTCCCGAGAACCGATGGAGATCGTCGAGGAGCTGTGGCAGCGGATCTGGATGGACGACGACCTCGACGACCTGGGCGACCTGGTGGCCGACCCGTATGTCCGCCACACGCGCGACGGCACGGCGCGGGTCGATCCGACGCAGTACGGCGAATCCGTTGCGGAAGCGGTGAAGGTGGTGCGTGGCACCCGCGTGGTGATCGACGAGATGGTGACCGTGGGCGACAGGGTGTGGTCGCGGATGACTCTGCACGCCGTCAACCTGAACCTGGGGGAGGAGGTCACCATCACCTGGCTCGGCGTTTATCGCATCGCCGACGACAAGGTGGCCGAATCGTGGGTGCTGCACGAAGCCGGCCTGGACTGGTCCCGGGGATGAAGCGGGGAGTGGCCGAGGCGTCACCCGCTGGGGCCGAACCACTCGGTGAACGTGGCCACCTCGTTGATCGCTGCGCACGCCATGCGGATGAGGGGTACGGCGGCGACGGCGCCCGATCCCTCGCCCAGCCGGAGGTCGAGGTCGAGCAGGGGCTGCTTCCCGATGGCGTGCAGCAGTCGACGGTGACCGGGCTCGGCCGAGCGGTGCCCGGCCTGACAGTGATCGAGGACGCCCGGGCGGGCAACGTGCAGGGGCAGCACGGCCGCCGTACAGATGTAGCCGTCGAGCACCGTGGGCATCGACCGCCGGCGGGCCTCGAGCGTGGCCCCGGCAATGGCCGCCAGCTCGGCTCCCCCCAACTGGGCCATGACCGCCAGCGGTTCGGGGTCGGGCCCCATTCTCCGTACCGCGCGGCTGACCGCGTCCTGCTTGCGGATGAGGCCGTCGTCGCCGACACCGGCGCCTCGGCCCACCCACATCCGGGCGTCGCCGCCGAGGAGCGCGGCGCAGATCGCCGCCGCCGGTGTGGTGTTGCCGATGCCCATCTCGCCGAGTACCAACAGATCGGTTCCGGTCGCGGCCACGTCGGCGACGGCCTGGCGCCCGGCGGCCATGGCCTCGGTCAGGCGGGTCTCGTCGAGGGCAGGTTCCACCACGAGGTTGCCGGTGGGACGACCCACGCCGACATCCACGGCCCGGACCTCCACCCCAGCCACCCGGCCCATGGCCGACACGGTTGCCACTCCTTGTTCGAATGCGGCCATCATCGACGCGGTCACATCGGAGGTGAAGCCGCTGACCCCCTCCGCCACCACACCGTGGTCCCCGGCGAAGATCAGGGCCGTCGGATGGGCGATGGTGGGTCGGGACTGACCCAGCCAACCGGCGACCCACTCGGCCACCTCGTCGAGGCGGGCCAGTGCCCCAGGGGGTCGCAGGATGTCGTCGGCCCGGCTCCGCACGGCGGCTCGGGCCAGATGGTCGGGTTGGGTGAGCCGGGTCTCGATCACGCCTGACCCCCCAGCTCGCGGAACACGTCTCGAGGGGAATGCAGCTCGGTGACCAGCCCCGCAGCCACCAGATAGGTCGCGTCGAGGCGATCGGCGAAGCTGCGGTTCACCCGACCCAGCAGATCGCGGTAGGCCCGTCCCGAGACCGTGGCCGGTACCACTCCGCTGCCCACCTCGTTGGTGACGACCACTGCGGGGCCCGGGCGCGCCATCAGCCGGTCGGCGACGACAGCGGCCGTCTGCACGACGGTCTCATCGGGCTGTTCGGCCAGCATGTTGTTGGCCGCCCACATGGTGAGGCAGTCGAGCACGATCCCGTGGTCGGCCGGAACCGCAGTTATCGCCACGATCAGGTCCTCGGGTGCCTCGACGGTCGTCCAGCCGGGCGGACGCTCGATCCGGTGCCGGCGAATACGGTCGGTCATGTCGTCGTCTCCGGCGGTGGCCGTGACCACCACGGTCACCGGGACGGTCCAGACGGTGGCCAGATCGACCGCCAGTCGGCTCTTGCCGCTCCTGGCCCCGCCCAGCAACAGGATGGCGCGAGCGGTCCCGGTCACCAGCGATCCTCCCGTCGGGGGAGCACGATGCGTCGCCCCTCGTGTTCCACGATCTCCACCGGCGTGCCGTACACGTCGGCCAGGACCGACTCGCGCAGCACCTCGTCGGCCGGCCCGGTGATGACGGTTCGGCCATCGGCCAGCAGCAGCAGCTGATCGGCGTGATCGCCGGCGATGGTGAGGTCGTGCATGGTGCTGATGACGGTGAGCCCGTCGGCGGCCCGCAGCTCTTCGACGAGAGTGAGGACATCCTGCTGGTGGCCCAGGTCGAGTGCGGTGGTCGGCTCGTCCAGCAACAGGACGGGCGTCTGTTGGGCCAGGGCCCGGCCGATGACCGCTCGCTGCCGTTCGCCACCCGACAGCGTGGCCAGCGCCCGGGCGGCCCGGTCCCGCAGATCGAGGCGTTCGAGGATGTCGGTGACGATGGCCAGGTCGGTGGCGCTCTCGCGCCCCAGCGTCGACAGATGTGGTGTGCGGCCGAGCAGCACGTAGTCGGCCACGCGCATGCTGGGCGGTAGCTCG
>JAOUEE010000354.1 GCA_029858875.1 Acidimicrobiia bacterium | reverse complement strand
GAGCACTTCTCCGCCACCCCGACCAGGCTGCGGTACTGCGCGACGACCCTGCCGTGGCCGCGCCCGCCGTCGAGGAGCTGCTGCGCTACGAGAGCCCGCTCCACGTGGCGTCGGGCGGCGGACGCTGGACCAGTGCGCCCATCACCCTCCACGACACCACCATCGAGCCCGGAGTCCCGGTACGCCTGCTGTTGGGCTCGGCCAATCACGACCCCGAGGCCTTCGACGACCCCGACACGCTCGACCTGCGCCGCCAGGCGCGACCCCACCTCGCCTTCGGCAAAGGCATCCACTTCTGTCTCGGCGCCGCCCTGGGACGGCTGGAGGGCCAGGTCGTCCTCCCGAAGATCCTGCAACGCTATCCCGATCTCGAACTGGTCCACGACGAGCTCGAATGGCGCCCCACCTTCGTCACCCGCCAGCTGGCATCACTGCCGGTCCGCCGGAGCTGAGACGCCAACGCATCACTGATCGAGCTCTGCGCTCGGCGCCGTGAGCTCAGCGATCACCGGGCGGACGCCGGCGGTGTCGTCGACTCCGGAGAGTCGACGTTCCACCAGTCCGTAGGCACCGAGACCGGCAGGAATGGGCAACCAGAAGCTCACGAGCCGATATGCCACCACACCCACCGCCACGACCGACGCCGGATTGCCGAACCCCACCAGGGTGGGGATCAGCACGGCCACTCGCACCAATGACGTTCGCCAGGGCGTAGGCAACGACGAGCCCCACAGGGCTGGCTCGGTGACCGAAGGCGGCGATCATGACCCACAGGGCGGCGGCGTCCAGAAGCCAGTTCGCGGCCGCCAGCCATGCCGCCGTCCAGAGCCGCCGACGGTCACCACGACCGACGGGCTGCGACAGGGCCCGGTGGCTGGGGTGTACACCGATCATCCGATGGCCGTCATCGGTCAGGCTCTGCCCAACCGTGGGCCCATCTCCCTTTCCTGGGACGCCGCCCTCGTGCACAGCCGCGACCCAGGAGCAGGCCGCAATGTGGTCATCCACGAGTTCGCCCACAAGATCGACATGATGGACGGCTACAGCGATGGCATCCCGCCGCTGCGCGGTGCCCAGTTGACACGATGGACCCGGACACTCGATGGTGAGTTCGCGCAAGGAGGCTCCGACCCATCCGACGAGGTGCTCTCTCCCTACGCTTGGACCAACACCAGTGAGTTCTTCGCGGTGGCGACCGAGGCGTTCTTCTGTTCGCCGCACCGACTCGGCGAGGCCAAGCCGGATCTGTACGCCGCGCTCGCCGGGTGGTACCTCCAGGATCCGGCCGGCACGTGACACACTCTCCGTGATGCTGCGCGCCGCCAGGCTCGACCCCACCTCGCCTTCGGCAACGGGGCTGCCCGAATCAGGCCGAAGCGGCGACGATCGTCAATGGCGCCAACATGCCGGCCTCGTAGTGGCCTGACAGGAAGCAACCGATCTCCCAGCTCCCCGACGCGTCAGTCGGCACCTGAAGGCGTAGGGTCACCTCGCCACCGGGCTCGACCAGGATGTGGGCGCCGTGATCGGCGGTCGCACCATCGTGGTGCCCATCACCGTCCTCGTCGTGGTCCCCGGCCGGCGCCTCGTCGTGGTCCTCGGCCGGCATGGTGGTGTCGGCGGCATCGTCGTCGTCGTGGTCCTCGGCCGGCATGGTGGTGTCGGCGGCATCGTCGTCGTGGTGGTCCTCGGCCGGCGCCTCGTCGTCGTGGCTGTGATCGTCGCCGCCGGCCACGTTCTCGAGGTCGGCCGCGGCATCGAAGGATGCCTCGTAGCCGTGTCCGTCGATCACCTCCGGACTCATGCGGCTCAACAGATCGCTCGTGTAGCCGCCGCCCTCGGCCTGCGTCGAGCCGATCATCACCTCGTGATCGATGGCACCGACGTTGCCGAAGGTGAGCGTGACCGTCGAACCGGCCACCAGCTGCACTTCATCGGGTTCATAGGAGAACTCGTCGAGCAGAATGGTCTCCGAACCGTCAGGCTCGACGACTCCCCCCTGCGCGTCGTCGGATCCGCAGGCGGCGGCCACCAGCACCATCAGCGCGACGGGCATCACTACTCGATCGATCCTTCTCATGGCCCAACCATATCGGCGGCCACCTCGCCCGAGGTCAGTGCCGAAGGTCCCGATCCCCGGGGCCGGTTCGCTCGGTCAGATCGCGTGGCCGGAGGCCATCGGGAGCTACAGCGACAGCACCCCGCGCGGTGGCGGCGGGGTGGGACCTCCGGGATCCGGCCGGCACGTGACACACTCTCCGTGATGCTGCGCGGCACTCCAGGGCGATGATCTTCCGCCGAACCGGCTCGGCCGGCGATCCACGAACCGTGGGCGAGGAACCCGACTATCGGTTCACGATGGCCAACGAGCGGACATTCCTGGCCTGGATCCGGACCGCCCTGGCCCTGGCCGCAGGCGGCCTGGCCTCCCTGCATCTCATCTCCGACGCCTTCGGCTCGGCCCTGCTGGGCATCGCCCTGCTGGCGCTCAGTGTGGCCACGGCGGCGACCTCCTACCGCCGATGGCTGGCCAACGAGCGGTCGATGCGGCTCGGTCAACCCCTTCCCAGCTCGCGGCTGCCCCAGATCATCTCCATGGCCACGGCGGTGGTGGCCATGGCGGCCGCCGTGCTGTTCGTGGTGGACAAACTGTGAGCCAGCGCCGTCCGGCCGAGAACTTCGATGAAGGCCTCCAACACGAGCGCACCGCCCTGGCGTGGGAACGAACCGCAGGCGCGCTGATGGTGGCCGGCGTCCTGCTGGCCCGCTACGCCTCAGCCGACGCATACCCCGGCATCGGCGTGATCGGCCTGATGGAAACGGCGTTCGGTGGCGGACTGCTGGTGTGGGCCGGCCGACACTACGACGACCTGCACGGCCCCCTGCGCTCCGGCGACAGCGTGGTGCACCCCACGGCGGCGCGACTGGCGGGGCTGGCGACGGTGGCCTTCACCACCATGGCGCTCATCCTGGCTCTGGTCGTGACCATCTGGTCATGAGGACCGCTCTCCCCTACCCAGCCTGGCCGCAATGGAGCGAAGCGCACGAGCGGCCCGGTGCTCCAGGCCGGTCAGCCTCGACGGCGAATGGTGCTGGCCCAGAACATCGTCGGTGAAGGGCAAGGCCCCGAAGGCGGCTTCGTCGACGGTCAGGGTGATGAGGTCGTTTCGCACCCTGGCCACCGAGTCGATGGGGACGACGACGAAGTGGCGCAAACCGGGACGTCCGGTGCGAACCACCACACCGGCGAGGTGCTCGTCATCGGCGAGGAAGCCCTCGACGGTACCGACCTCGTGGTCATCGGCACTCAGCACGGCACTCGAGCGTCGGATCTCGCACTCCCCGCGGGGAATGCGGTCGTAGTTGACGGTCACCCGATCGTCGTAGGACCACATGCCGTACTCGGCATCCATGGACGGCATGGAGACGACGTCCTCGGTGCCGATGTCCCACTCCGGACCGACGTCGATGGGCTCGCCGAGCCGGGTGAACTCGCTGTCCGAGACCCGCTGGAGGTGGCGCAGACCCGCGCCGTCGAGGTTCACCATCGCGGTGTCGTCCTCCACGGAGACCAGAGCGATGGGCACGAGCCGGGCCTGGTAGTGGCGGCGGTGCGGCTGCACGACCAGATGGGTGACCGTGCGACGGACGGGATCGACGATGATGTCACCGACCTCGCCGAACTCGCCGTCGGTGGCCTGCACGGATTGGCCGAGGCGCAACCTCACACGCTCTACCTCCTGATCGGTGGCCGGAGGCCATCGTGGACCTCCGGACCCTAGGTCAAGGGGCCTCGATCGGATAGATCGCGGCCGGCCATTGGTCGGGACCGAACTGCGGGCACTGTCGCACCGGCTCGCCGCCCAGTTGGAAGCGCG
>JAOUEE010000353.1 GCA_029858875.1 Acidimicrobiia bacterium | reverse complement strand
CACGGCCGGGCCGAGTTGGTTGCGGGCAAGCCGCTCGAGCTCGTTCAACAGCTCTGGATATCGGGGATCGGGTCGAAGGTCGAAGGCTGCGGCCTGTACGGCGTGCTGGAGACGCCGGCGAACCGCTTCCTGGGCCTGCAAGACTGCGCCATGCGCGTCACCGCGTGCTCGGGCGAGCGTTCGGTCGGCTCGGGCCTGCGCCGCCGCCGCACCGCGACGTTCGGCTCGCCTGATCTGCTCAGCAGCTTCTCGCTCGGCCTCATCGGCCGTGAGAGCAGCCTCGCGGGTTGCCTTCGCGATGATCCGATCGGCATCGGCCTGCGCGTCCTCGATGAGGGCCCGGCGCACGGCCTCGAGCTCGGATCGTAGAGCGTCCACGCGATCTGGGGCCGGGACAACCGCGGTCATGGCATCACGACGGTCAGCACGTCGGTCCGGGAGTCGAGCACGGTTCGGAGCTGTTGGCCTGCGTCGGCGGAGAGGATGACGAGGCCGACATCGGCGTCCAGCCCGGCCCATGCGGCGGCGACCTCGGTGTCTGAAGCCGCGGGAATCACCCTGACCCCAGCCAATGCGAAACCTTCCATCTCATGGGTGGCGCCGATCCCCACAACAGTGCTCATACGTTCCCCAGAATCAGGACGGCGACGATCAGGCCGTAGATGGCGACGCCTTCGGCAAGGCCGACCACGACCATCGCCCGGCCGAACAGTTCGGGTTGTTCGCTGACGGTCGCCAGGGCCGCCGACCCTGTGTAGGCAACGGCGATACCAGCGCCGATGGCGGACGCAGCGACCGCGATGGCGGCCCCGATGAACGCAGCTCCGGTGTCGATCGGGTTGGAGGTGGTCGTCTCGGGGGCACCCGGATCGGTCTGGGCGGCGGCCACGACCGGGGTCGTCGACTGAGCATCGGCCCCACTCACGGTCAAGGCAATGACCCCGAGCCCGATGACGAAGGTCCCCGCCAGCGTGGAGGCCACGAGGCGCCGCAGGTGGCGGGCGTCCAGCCGCCGGGCAAAGGCGACGGTGGTAGCGAGAGGGGCAACGAGGATCGCGGCCAGGATGAAGGGGTTCATGAGGTTTCCGATCGTTCAACGGGTAGATGCCAGGGCTTGAAGGGGCGGCCCTCCCTGGCGAAGAGACGCGAGAACATCTCGTAGTACTCCAGTCGCAGTGCCTGGATCGCACCAACCATGGCGCCGAGCGTGAACGCGGCGAGGTTGCCGGCGGCGAAGAGCAACACGGCGGCGGCGAAGCCCACGATGCTGGCTCGGTTCCAGAGGCTGACCGTGCCATCCCATACCACGCCGGTGATGACGGCATGGGTCAGTCCGAACGCGGCCAGCCGCGTGAATGAGACGACATTGGATCCGAGTCGCAGCAACGTGTCGAACATCTCCACCACTGCCTGGGCGATGGCCGACGCTCCCTTGCCGGCGTTGACGATCAGGCCGACGAACACCAACACCGCGCCCCCCGCCGCGATGACCACGCCCGCTTGCCAGAGCCAGGGGATGGAACCCGCGAGGCCGCCGACAAGGGCGGCGGTACCGGCAAAGAGCAGCGAGCCGCCGATACCCGAAGCCGCGTAGAGCGCGACGGGCAGGCCGCCCTCGCGCCACCTGTTCACCGCCGCGAGCACGAAGGTCACAGCCAGGAGGACGCTTCCCCCGACGAGACCGGCCAGCAGCAAGGTCTCGGGTTCGTCCAACGGGCGCAGCCAAACCGTTGGAACCAGACCGGTGGGTCCGAACGCCTCGCCGTAGAGGAACCCGAAGCCGATCGAAGCGATTCCTGCACCAACCAGGAACGGGGCCGCTGGTGCGAGCCGTCCGATCGGCGAGTTGTGAAGCCGGGTTGTGGCGGCGCCGAGGACGACCAGTGCCATGCCGTGGCCGACGTCGCCGAACATCATGCCGAACATCGCCATGTAGGCGATCGCCGCGAACCAGGTGGGGTCGAGGTCTCGGTACGGGACGGTGGCGTAGGTGGACACCAGCGGTCGCAGCGCGGTGGTGGCGGCATGCTCACTGTGAGCGGTCGGAGGCATCACTCCTGGAGGCGGCGTGAGCTCAGCCACCGCGCCGCCGTGGGGGGTCAATCGGCTTCGCAGAGCTTCGACGTCGTCACGGGAGAGCCAGCCGGTCACCACTGTGGTTCGGCCCGTGTGCTGGGCCGCGTCGAGCCTGCGCTCGAGGTCGGCCTCGCCGAGGGCCAGATCGGTCCGCCCCTCGGCGGCCAGGTCGTCGGGATGGCGCTTGATCTCTGCGAGTCGGGGCTCTGCTTCTGCGGCATCGGGTCCGGTCGGGGAGCCAGGACCCGGGATTGGTCCACCGTGATCACCGAAAGGTGGGTCGGGTTCGAACACGCCGGCGTCGGCCGTCTCCACCATCACCTGTCGCAGCCGAGTGTCAGGCGCGACCACCGCAACCCGCGCCATGGTCACCGGTACCAGCTGCTCAGGCCACGGCATCGAAGAACTCCTCGGGAACTGGGGTGCGGCCCGCAACCTCGATGGCTCCGAGAAGCCGCCAGAGATCAACCAGCAGCAGCGCCATCACCCCGGCGACCGCTGTCTTGTCATAGCGGCCTGAGCTGGCATGGCGGCGGGCGTCGTCGCTGACCCGTCTGCCGATTGCGATCTCGGCGCGCCACAGGCCGCTCGCATCGTCCACATCCATCAGCGGCCACGAGGCTGACTTGGGTAGCTGGTCGACGAACGAGGAAACGCTCGACGCGTCGCGCCAGTGCCGGCCGAGGAGACCATCCACCACGCGGCCAGTGGCCTTCCCGATGCTGCGGCCGAAGGCGAACTGCTCGCGGGCAACCAGGACTGCGGCACCGCCCTTGGACCACCCTGCCGCCTCGGGTACCTGACTCGCGAGTCGACGGACCCAAGCCAGTCGTAGGCCCAGCGCGATCGTGGTCCGGTCGGTCCCGCCAGGGTCACCCCACACCGATGTGGCGAGCGCGCCGCGGACCTGTTCGGATGACGTCGCCGAGGAGACATGTGGCCACGCCACTGCGAGAGACCCGAGCCGGATCGGTGGATCCGGATGTCTGCCTTCCAGTAGGGCGAGGCGACGTTCGATGTTGGCGATCTCGAAGGGTCCAGCGAAGAGTCGGGCCAGTACGCTCTGGCCCGGTGGCAGCCATCCGGCGAGCACCCGCAGCTGCCAAGTCGTGGCCTCGACCGCACGTCGGCCAGCCGCTGGCCGGTCGGCATCGGCGGGAAGGTCTGCACCGTAGAACGTGGCTGACAGTGCGCGACGTGCCTCAGGCCAAGACTCGGTTGTGGCCAACTCCCGCGCGCCGTCAGGTCCGACCAGGCGCCGGACCAGCGCCCTGCCGCGGGTCGTCGCCGCGACCCAACCCGCGCTCATGACCCCGGCCTTGCGGCAGTCGCCGGCGGGATCTGCGACCAGATCAGCCCGATGACCTCGTCGACCAAGCCGGGTATCTCGGCGTCAGCCCGTTCGTTCAGATGATCGATCGCCTGGGCGGCTTCGCCGCGAAGTCGTGCTGTGTCGTCTCCGTGGCGTTCCTCGAAGATCTGGGCTGCCTGGGCTTCGGCGAGGGCGACTCGATCCGCCAGGCCGAGGCGTATCTCGTCAGTCCGTCGTCGGCCCTCGGAACGGAGATGGTCTGCCTCGGCCTGAGCTGAGGTCACCAGTGCATCCGCATCGGCTTCGAATGACGCCAGGATCGCGGTGATCGGCGCGATCTCGCCGGCCCGATGATCGCGGCGCCGCTGGAGCTCTCCTTCCGTCGGGGCGCCAGGCGCCCCCGCTGGCCGGATCCGCTCCAGAAGCTCACTCAACCGCAGCACCATCGAACTCCGTCACCCCCCGGGAACCAGGACGCCGGCAGGCTCTCGTGC
>JAOUEE010000352.1 GCA_029858875.1 Acidimicrobiia bacterium | reverse complement strand
TACCTCGATGCCCTGGCCACGGCATCGCGCGAGACGTTGGTCAACCGGTTCTTCAGCGGGGCGTCGCCCAGCTCGGCGGTCATCGACTACCTCCTCGACGTCGACTACGTCCGCCATTTCGCCTGGGTGGCCGTGGACCACGACGGCGACGACTCCAATGGCGAGCCCGTCGGCATCGGACGGTACATCCGTGATCGGGACGATCCGACCACGGCCGAGTTCGCCATCGCCGTGGCCGAGTCGCATCGCCGCAGGGGAGTGGCCAGCGTGTTGCTCGGAGCACTGGGCGTCACCGCGCTGGCCAGCGGTGTCGCCACCCTCACCGCCAACGTGTTGTCCGACAACGTGCCCATGCGAGCCCTGCTCGACGAGCTGGGTGCATCGTGGGAGCGGGTCGAGGCCGGGGTGGTGGCTACGGCCCTGCCGGCCACCCGGTACGCGTCGCTGTTCGACCAGGCCGCCGTGGCCGACCTGGAGTCGAGCATCGAAGCCATGGTCCGAGCCGCCAGCCTGGCCCTGGCCTGAGCGCCTCCCGGGTCCACCACGGCCACGTACAATGATCGGCCAGGTCGAACGGGGGAACGCTGATGAACGTCGACGAGCAGGCGGTGCCCGATCGGGCGGTCATGGAAGCCTCGGTGAAGGTGATCCACGACCACGCCGACCGCATCTTCCTGTGGAGCTACGAACGGGATCGCGAGCAGTTGGTCACGCTCTACAACAAGGCCATGGGGTCGCAGTGGAACAGCGTGACCGAATTGGACTGGGCGACCGACGTCGATCCCGAGGCGCTGGTCGACCATCACAGCCCGTTCATGGTGCTGTGTCGGGCCGCAGCCGACGAACCGGGATCGCCGCTGGCCAACTGGTCCGATCGCGAGTTCAGCGCGCTGGGTGTCGAGCAGTTGAAGGCCTCTCTCAGCCAGTTCATGCACGGTGAGCAGGGCGCCATGATGACCGCAGCCAAGATCGTCGAGACCGTGCCCTGGATCGACGCCAAGTACTACGCGTCCACCCAGACCATGGACGAGGCCCGCCACACCGAGGTGTTCGCCAAGTACCTCCACACCAAGGTGGGGGAGGCGTACCCGATGAGCCCCTTCCTAGAGGAGCAGATCACGGTGCTGCTCGAGGACGGGCGGTGGGACATCGCGTACCTGGGCATGCAGATCGTCATCGAGAGCCTGGCCCTGGCCGCGTTCGGGGACATGCTGCGCCGGACGCAGGAGCCACTGCTGCGCAAGCTGCTGCGGTATGTGATGAGCGATGAGGCCCGTCATGTGGCCTTCGGCGTGCTCACTCTCCAGGAGTACTACCAGGGGCTCACCGAGGCCGAACTGCTGGATCGCCAGGAGTTCCTGCTGGAGAACACCCTGCGGAACCGGACCCGCTCCACCACCCCCGAGATCTGGGAACGTCTGGGCGTTTCGGTCGACGACGTGGTGCCGGCGCTCATGGGGGCGGCGTCGAGGATCGGATTCAATCGATTCGATGCCTTCCAGAAGGCCTTCTTCGCCAAGCTGGTGCCCAATGTGCGCAAGCTGGGCCTGCTCGACGCCAACAACGGTCATCTCCGTCGCCAGTGGGGCGAGGCCGGACTGCTCGAGTTCGAGTTCGCCGACGACACCGGGTCGGACTACCAGACCTACGACGCAGTAGCCGCCGATCGCGCCGCGGCCGGCTCCAACTGATCGTCGGCCGACGGCACCGCGTCGTCTGAGGTTCGGGTTCAGGCCGGGCCCGCTCGCGTCGATGTGCGGGCATGCGCCCGACACGAGTCCTGCTGATCCTCGCCGTCTCGGGACTCGTGGCCGTGTCCTGTGTGCCGTTCTTCCCCGTCGGGTCCGGGGTGATCGTCGACGAGGCGGGCGCCGTGGTCGTGGTGAGGTGGCCCGCAGCCCTCGAAGTCGACGAGGGCGAACAGGTGAGCCACTACGACATCGAGGTCGACGGTGTGGTCGTCGGGAGCGTCGACGCTCCGGCCACCTCGTGCGTGCTCGCCGGCCTGGAACCGAACACCAGCTACACCGTTGCCGTCTCGGCCATCGATGACACAGGTGAGTGGAGCGGCCAGGTCACTGCCGAGGGCTACCAGGACATCTTCCGTCCGACGGGCCTGATCACCACCCCGGCCGACCTGGTTGGCGGTCCGCTGAGCTGCACGCCCGGTACCGACACCGACGGTGATCGACTGCCCGACATCGTGGAGACCGATACCGGGGTGTTCACCAACCTGGCCGACACCGGGACCGACCCCTTCGATTCCGACACCGACGCAGACGCCATCGACGACGGGGACGAGGTACTGGGCACGGTGGATCGCCTCGACCTGCCCGCGCTCGGCGTGTCGCCGCTCCATCAGGATCTCCTCCTCGAGTTCGACTGGTTCGATGACGCGCTCGATGGTTGTGGTGCCCACAGCCATCAGCCCTCGGCCACGGCCATGGCCATGCTCGCGGCCCCGTTCGCGGCGTCGCCGGTCACGAACCCCGATGGCACGACCGGCATCAACGTCATCGCCGACCACGGCCAGGGCGGACTGTTCGTCGGTGGCGGACTGATCGACGACCCCGACGGGGTGATCGCCGGCGGGGTGAGCGGCGCCGACTACCTCGGGTACAAGCAGGCCCACTTCGCGCCCGAGCGCGACGGCTACTTCCACTACGTCCTGATGCCGCATCGCTACAACACCTCGAGTGGGAGCTCGGGACAGGCCGAGCTGTCGGGCGACGACATGATCGTGTCGCTGTACTGCTACGGATCGGACTACAACGTGGCCACCACGTCGGCCCACGAGCTGGGCCACAACCTGGGCCTGCACCACGGCGGCTCCGAATCCCGCAACAACAAGCCCAACTACAACTCGGTGATGAACTACCTCTTCCAGTTTCCCGGCATTGACACCGACTGCACGCCGACGGGCAACGGGGTGATCGACTACTCGTCGGGAGCGAGGGTCGCCCTGGACGAGAACGACCTGGACGAGGCGGGCGGGTTGTGTGGCGGCGTGGCCTGGGACTGGAACGGCGACACCGTGGTCGAGAGTGGCGTCGCACAGGACATCAACGGTGACGGCGGGCTGCATGTTCTGTCGGACCACGACGACTGGGCCAACCTGTATCTCAGCGGTGTGGGCGACGCCGACGGTGCCGCACCGGTCGGTGAGCACCGGTCGTTCACCGTCGCACCCCTGGTCACCGAGCAGCCGATCCCGCCGGCCTATCGAACCGACTGAGTGGTCGAGCCGACAGGAGCCTGGTGTTCGGGCGTGGTGGGTGGCGTCGGTGCGGCCCTGGCTCGTGCGCGCCGCGAGTCAGTGCGGATCGATCCTGCGTGCCGGTCCAGCGACGTCCATCGATCCGTACGGGTCCCGAGCATGGCCTTGCGATTGACCACCGGCCGCCGGGCCACTTGGCTGACCCGATGACGACCGACCGGGCCCGAGCGATCAACATCTCGGTCAAGGTCGCGTTGATGGGATTCCTGGCCGTCGGGCTGGTCTTCCCCGACTGGCCGCAGTTCGCCGGCAAGGGCTGGCCGGCGCGTTGTGTGGCCTACCCCATCCCCGCCCTCGTCGGCCCGGTCTGGCACTGGGCCCGCGGGCGCCGACCGGGCTACAACCACCTCGCCGACGCGCTGTTGGTCACGCCGTTCCTGCTCGACATCGCGGGCAACGTCTTCAACCTGTACAACACCGTTTCCCATTTCGACGATGTGCTGCACTTCACCAACTGGATCTTCCTGGTCGCCGGTTTCTGCGTGCTCGTCGGTGACCGGGTCGACGCGCCGGTGATCGTTCCCCTCGGTGTCGGCTTCGGTGCCTTCGCCATCGTGCTGTGGGAGATCATGGAGTACGTGGTCATGCAGACCGGCAGCGCCGGCCTGATGTTG
>JAOUEE010000349.1 GCA_029858875.1 Acidimicrobiia bacterium | reverse complement strand
CGACTCGATCGCCGGGTCGTCGGCCGCCGGCTGGGGCGCCAATCGGGAGATGGCCAGGACCGCCACCAGCCCCACCGCCGCCCACACCAGTGGCCAGAACCAATTGTCTCCCTGCGGCCAGTCCAGGCCGGTGCCCTTGACCACCTCGGTCTCGTCGTCGCTGATCACCCCGACCCCGTTGGGCCACGGCCACAGCACCCGTAGCGATCCCAGCATCAGCCCGATCAGCCCGGCCATCACCATGTCGTGATAGCGGCCCAGCATGCGGGTGAGCAGCGTCGAGAACAGCCCCAGCCCGATGGCCGCACCCAGGCTGAACACGGCCAGCGTGACCAGATCGCGGTCGTGCACCGCGTCCAGCACCGCGGTGTACATGCCCAGCATGAGCAGCAGGAACGATCCGGAGATTCCGGGCAGGATCATGGCGCAGATGGCGATGGCGCCGGCCAGGAAGAAGGCGATCAGCGATGGGTTGCCCACCGTTCCCGACGACCAGCCGAGCCCCACGAAGACCACGGCACCCACCGTCAGGGCGATGGCTCCCAGGCCCGGCTGCATCCACGAGATCAGGCGGAGAGCGATCACCACGGACCCGGCCACCAGGCCGAGGAAGAGACCGGCCATGGGCTCGGGATGATCCTCCAGACCGGTGCGGATCAGCCCGGACAGGCTGATCACGGCCACCAGGATGCCGGCCCCGAGGGGAACGAGGAATCCCCATTCCACGGCCACCAGTCCTGATCGAAGCCCGGCCAGGTCTCCCTTGAGGCCGTGACCGATGGCCGCCGCGCCGCGTTGGATGTTGGCGATGAGGCGCTCGTAGATGCCGACCACCAGTGCGATGGTCCCGCCCGATACGCCGGGGACGATGTCGGCCGCGCCCATGAGGAAACCGCGGGCGACTTGGAGGGCGGTGCTGATCACGAACGGCAACGGTACCGTCCCCGACATGGAGGTCGTCGCCAACGGCATTGACCTGTGGGTCGAGCAGGCGGGCGACGGTGACGGTCCGCCGATCCTGTTGATCTCCGGCGCCGACTCGCCCTGCCTGCGCTGGACCCCGGCCTACCTCGATCCGTTGGTGGTCGCCGGGATGCAGGTGATCAGGTATGACCTGCGCGATGTCGGCCGCAGCCAGGTGATCGCCCACGACCAGCCGTACCGACTCGACGACCTGGCCGCCGACGCCCTGGGGGTGCTCGATGCGATGGGCCTCCGCTCGGCGCACGTGGTCGGCCGCTCGATGGGGGCCATGATCGGCCAGGTGCTGGCCCTCGAGCACCCCGACCGGGTGCGGTCGCTGACCATCGTCAGTTCCACGCCGGGGTTGGGCGACCCCCGCCTGTCGGCCGCGGCCGATGAGGTCGTCGATTCGCTGGCCGAGCGGCTCTTCCAGCCCCCGCCCCGCGACGACGATGCCCGCCTCGACTGGGTGATCGACGGGTACCGGATCTTCAACGGCCCGGGCTTCGCCTTCGAGGAGGCCCTACAACAGGCCCTGGCCCGGTCCGAGATCGATGTGGCCTGGCGGCCCGAGACCGGTCACGGGGTGGCGGTGAACGCCAGCCCCAGCCGCCTCGATCGACTGGGTGAGATCGCGGTGCCCACCCTGGTGGTGCACGGCGACGCCGACGGTGTGTTCGGCATGGACCACGCCCGGGCGTTGCACACCGGCATCGCCGGCAGCGAGCTGTGGGTGGTGCCGGGTCTGGGTCATGAGCTGCCCGACGCCCTGGCCCCCGCCTTCACCGACCGCCTCCTGGCCTTCCTCGCCCACGTGCCCTGACCCGTCCGATCCGGCCGGCCCGGACCGATCTGGCGTGGGTTTGTGCCAACTGTTGTGACCAACCCACGCAAATTCGGTCAGAAGGCGGTTCGGTGGGAGGCGGATCAGCGTTGGCCGGTGAGCTTGCGATTCTTCAGCTTGGCCTTCACGTAGTCGCGGTTCATGAAGGCGATGAAGTCCAGGCTGATCTCCTTGGGGCAGGCCTCGTGGCACTCCCCGTGGTTGGTGCAGCTTCCGAAGTACTGCTCCATGGTCTCCACCATGGCCTCGGTGCGTTGCCAACGCTCGGCCTGGCCCTGGGGCAACAGGTTGAGGTGCTGCACCTTGGCCGAGGTGAACAGCTGGGCCGCCGAGTTGGGGCAGGCCGCCACGCAGGCGCCACAACCGATGCAGGCGGCGGCGTCCATGGCCGCGTCGGCGGCCGCCTTGGGCACCTGGATGAGGTTGGCGTCGGGGGCCGATCCGGTGGCCACCGAGATGTAGCCGCCGGCCTCGACGATGAGATCCAGCGGCGTGCGCTGCACGGCGAGGTCCCTGATGATGGGGAAGCTGGCCGCCCGCCACGGCTCGATGGTGATCTCGTCGCCGTCGGCGAACTGGCGCATGTGCAGCTGACAGGTGGCGGTGGCCTTCTGGGGTCCGTGTGCCTTGCCGTTGATCATCAGACCGCAGGTGCCGCAGATGCCCTCGCGGCAGTCGCTCTCGAAGACGATGGGCTCCTCGCCCTTGTCGATGAGGCCCTCGTTCAGCAGGTCGAGCATCTCCAGGAACGAGGCGTCCTGGCTGATGGCCTGTTGGTAGGTCTCGAAACGACCCTTGTCGTTCGGTCCGTTCTGGCGCCACACCTTGAGGGTGAGGTTGATGATCTGACCGGCTCCGGATCCCATTGTCGTCGCCCTCACTTGTAGGAACGCTGGCTGAGGGCCACGTTCTCGAATACCAACGGCTCTTTGTTCAGGCTCTGGGCGGTGCCCTCGCCGTTCCACTCCCACGCCGAGACGTAGCTGAAGTTCTCGTCGTCGCGCTGGGCTTCGCCCTCTTCGGTCTGGTGCTCCTCACGGAAGTGCCCGCCGCAGGACTCCTCGCGGTCGAGCGCATCGCGGGCCATCAGCTCGCCCAGTTCCATGAAGTCGGCCACCCGACCCACCTTCTCGAGCGACTGGTTCAGCGTGTCGGCGCTGCCCAGCACCCGGACGTTGTTGTGGAACTCCTCCCGAAGCGCCGGGATCTCGGACAGGGCCTTCTCCAGACCGGCCCGGTTGCGGGCCATGCCGATCTGATCCCACACGATCTTGCCCAGCTCGCGATGGTAGTAGTCCACCGACCTGGTGCCCTTGGTGTCGAGCCACTTGCGGGTCCGGTCCTGCACCGCCTTCTCGGCCTCGGCGAACACCGGGTCGGATGTGGGCACCGGATCGTCGCCCAGCTTGGCGGCCAGGTGATCACCGATGGTGTACGGCAGCACGAAGTAGCCGTCGGCCAGTCCCTGCATGAGGGCGCTGGCGCCCAGGCGGTTGGCGCCGTGGTCGCTGAAGTTGGCCTCGCCCAGGGCGTACAGTCCGGGCACCGTGGTCATGAGGTGGTAGTCAACCCACAGTCCACCCATGGTGTAGTGGGTGGCCGGGTAGATCCGCATCGGGGTGCGGTAGGGATCCTCACCGGTGATGCGGGCGTACATGTCGAAGAGGTTCCCGTACTTGGCCTCGACCACGTCACGTCCGTCGCGGGCGATGGCGTCGGCGAAGTCCAGGTACACCCCGTTCTTCAACACCCCGACGCCGCGGCCCTCGTCGACCACGGTCTTGGCGTTGCGCGACGCCACGTCGCGCGGCACCAGGTTGCCGAAGGCGGGGTACTTGCGCTCGAGGTAGTAGTCGCGCTCGCTCTCGGGGATGTCGCCCGCGGTCCGTTCGTCGTCGTGACCGTTGGGCACCCAGATGCGGCCGTCGTTGCGCAACGACTCGGACATCAGGGTGAGCTTGGACTGGAAGTCGTCGCTGGCCGGGATGCAGGTGGGGTGGATCTGGGTGTAGCAGGGGTTGGCGAAGAAGGCGCCCTTGCGATGCGCCCGCCAAGCGGCCGTGACGTTGCACATCATGGCGTTGGTGGACAGGAAGTAGACAGATCGGA
>JAOUEE010000350.1 GCA_029858875.1 Acidimicrobiia bacterium | reverse complement strand
CGTGATCCGGGAATCGACGCTCGACGACTGGCTGCCCAACTACGTGCTGGACGCCGGTCAGAACACCGAGACCGGCCTGCTGGTCGCCTGCGACCGGGTCCATGCACCCAGCGAGTTCGCCGGCTTCGGCACCACTGCGATCCTGACCATCGATCCTGACGTCGGCTTCACCGGTGGAGCCGCAGCCGGCGTGTTGGCCCCGGCAGAGACCGTCTACGCCTCGAGCGAGGCCATGTACGTGGCGGCACCCAGTTGGGTCGACCCCGCCCTGTGGGAGCAGGACCAGCAGCGGGCCGAGGAGCTGGCCCAGCAGTACGCCACATCGATCCATCGGTTCGACCTCACCCCGGCGGGGGTGGATTACACCGGGTCGGGCAGCGTGGAGGGTCGCCTGCTGAACCAGTTCAGCCTCAGTGAGCACGACGGACACCTTCGGGTGGCCGCCACCATCGGCGATCCCTGGGGTTGGAGCGGCCGGGGCGAGTCCGAGTCGAAGGTGATCGCCCTGCGCATCACCGACGACGCATTGGTCGAGGTCGGCCAGGTCGGCGACCTCGGGCGCGGAGAGGAGATCCGCTCGGTGCGATTCGTCGGCGACCAGGCCTACGTGGTCACCTTCCGCCAGACCGACCCCTTCTACGTGGTGGATCTGCGCGAGCCGGCCGCCCCGCAGGTCAGCGGCGAGCTGAAGATCCTGGGCTACAGCGGCTACCTCCATCCCCTCAGCGATGATCTGGTGCTGGGGGTGGGCCAGGATGGCGACGAGGACGGCGCCCTCACCGGAGCCAAGGTGACGGTTTTCGACGTCGGCGATCCGGCCAACCCGGTCGCCCTCGACTCGTGGACCTTGGCTGGGGCCCAAACCGATATCGAATGGGACCATCGTGCGTTCCTCTGGTGGGAGGCCGAACGCCTGGCGGTACTACCCGTCAACGACTGGTCGTCGGACTTCGTCGGTGCGGTGGTGCTCGAGATCGACGGCCAGGGCGGCATCGACGAGCGGGGTCGGCTGGAACACACGCCCGACGGTGGCCGTGGCCAGAGCGACTGCCTGCCGCTACCGGTGGAGCCGGACGCGGACACCGAGGCGTGGTTCATCGAGCAGGAAGGTGCCCTCATCCAGCTCTGTGGTCCCGGCCAGACCGGGGCCAGCGGCTACGACTGCCAGGAACGGATCCCGGTCGACCAGCTCGACGAGTGGGGGTTCGGGGAACTGGAGATCTCTTCCACCGGCGAGGATCAGGTCGAGATCTGCTGGCCCTCGCTCTACACCGAGAACATCGTGCGCACCCTGGTGATCGGCGACCAGCTGTGGTCACTCTCCCAGAGTCGCCTCCAGGCTCACGACCTGGGCTCGCTCACGCCGACCGACCGCGTCGACCTCTGAGCCGGGCGAGGGCCAGCCGCCGCTCACCGTGCGACGAGCCGCCTCGATCCGCTGTACGTCGCCGACGACTCGGGCCACCAGGTAGCCCACCTCGGCTGCCGCCGTGGCCAGGCAGATGAGGTGGGCTACCTTCGAAACGTTGCCAACGCGGTTGGCGGCCCCGTTCGGGGGCACAGGTATCGCCGCCATGGTCGACCTCCTACCCCCACCGTCGCCGGGGCGCCGACCGCTGTCTGCGCGCCGGTACGCACAGACCGCGGAGCCTGCGAGGGTGCTCAGAGCTTGAAGTCGAGACTGCCGGGCCGCACCACCGCGTTGGGGTCCTCACCCGATGCCCGCACCCGCACCACCTTGTTGAGGGCGGCCACGAAGGCGCGAGCCGAAGCCTCGACCACATCACTGGACAGCCCGCGGCCCGAGACCTTGAGGCCGTCGGTGGTCTCGAAGGAGAGCGCCACATCGGCCAACGCGTCCACACCGCCGGTGACCGACATCACGGTGTAGTCGGTGAGCCGGCCCTCGATGCCGGTGGCTTGTCGGATGGCCTGGCACGAGGCGTCGACCATGCCGTCGCCCTCGGCGTGGGCCTCGTGCTTCTCGCCCTCGACCAGCAGCACCACGTCGGCCTGGGGCGTGTTGCCGGTACCCACGCTGCCCCCCGCCGTGGCCAATGACACCAGTTCGAAGGCGTGGTCGACGCTCCCGCCCATCTCCTCGACCACGAGCGCCTCCAGGTCGGCGTCGGTGAGCTGCACCTTGCGGTCGGCCAGCTCCTTGAAGCGCTCGAACGCGGACTGGAGGGCATCGCCGTGGATGTCGATGCCCATCTTCTGGAGGGTGTCCTTGAACGCGGCCCGGCCGGAGTGCTTCCCCAGCACGATCTGGCTCTCGCCGGCACCAACGGCCGACGGGTCCATGATCTCGTAGGTGGTGCGCTCGCGCAGCACACCGTGTTGATGGATTCCGGCCTCGTGGGCGAAGGCGTTGCGGCCGACGACAGCCTTGTTGTACTGCACGGGATACCCCGTGAGCCGGCTCACCAAGCGGCTGGACTTGGCCAGCTCCTCGGTTTGGATGCCGACCTCCATGTCCAGGTAGATGTCGGGCCGGGTGCGGATGGCCATCACGATCTCCTCCATGGCTGCGTTGCCGGCCCGCTCACCGATGCCGTTGATGGTGCACTCCACCTGGCGGGCGCCGGCCTGGACGGCGGCCAGCGAGTTGGCCACGGCCAGCCCGAGGTCGTTGTGGCAATGGCTGGAGATCACGTAGTCGCCGGTCACCCGCTCACGGATTGCCCGGATGCGCTCACCCCACTCGACCGGCGTGGCGTACCCGACGGTGTCGGGGATGTTGAGCGTGCCCGCCCCGGCGTCGATGGCGATCTGGAGCACCTCGCACATGAAGTCGAAGTCGCTGCGGGACGCGTCCTCCGGGGAGAACTCGACATCGTCGGTGTATGCCCGGGCGTGGGTCACCGCACTGGCCGCTTCGGCTTTCACCTGCTCGGGGGTCATGCGGAGCTTGTGCTCCATGTGCGTGGGGCTGGTGGCGATGAACGTGTGGATCCGTCGGCTCTCGGCCGCTTCGATGGCTTCCCAGCAACGGTCGATGTCCTTCAGCGCCGTCCGGCTGAGGCCACAGATCACCGGTGCCGTACGCGCGGGCGTGGACCGGCCCACCGATTCGGCGATGGCCCTGACCCCCTCGAAGTCACCCTGGCTGGCGATCGGGAAGCCAGCCTCGATGTAGTCGACCCCGAGGCGGGCGAGCTGCTCGGCGATCTCCAGCTTCTCTCCCTGGTCGAGGGAGATGCCGGGCGACTGTTCGCCGTCACGCAGGGTGGTGTCGAAGATGATCACCTGCTCGCTCATCTCGGTTGCCTTTCTCAGTGGGTCACGGTGGGCCCGTTGTGGTTGTCGGGTGATGGTCGATGGCTGGCTCGGGAACGAAAAAACCCCCTGGCCCGAAGGCGCAGGAGGTTGCAGCGAGCACCGATATGGGGGCGCTCGCCCTACAGAAGGAGAAGGTCCGAGTTCGGTGTCATCGTCATCGTGGTCACTCTATCGGCACTGCCGGGGGGCAGAGCAAGCTATTTCCCGGTCGGCCGGTCAGGCCAGGTCGATGGCCCGCACCGAGATGATGCTGTCGTGGGCGCGAAGACGATCCTGGACCTCGATGGGGACGCTCACCTCGGTGACCAGTGCCATCACCGCACCGACACCCCGTTCGGACTGCCCGACCTGGAGCTGATTGATGTTGATGCCGGCGTCGCCCAGCACACCTCCCACCACACCGATGATGCCGGGCACATCGTCGTTGCGGATCACCAGCAGATGATCGGCCGGGGGCACGTAGACGGCGTGATCGTCGATGAGTACCAGCCGCTGCTCGGCGGCCGGTCCGACGAGTGTTCCGGCCAGGGAATGGCCGCCACCGCGAACGGTGATGGCGTTGACGTAGTCCTTGGTGAGCGCCGAGTTGGTGGTGCGGATCTCCATGCCCCGCTCCTCGGCGATGCGCGTGGCG
>JAOUEE010000348.1 GCA_029858875.1 Acidimicrobiia bacterium | reverse complement strand
ACGACCGTGGTCGTCGTGGACTCGTCCACCACCGTCTCCTCCTCGACCAGTGTGGTCTCGGTGATCAGTTCGGGATCCTCGGGGTTCTCGAACGCCCCGGTCGATGCCGCGGCCACGCCGGCGACGGCCAACACGCCAGCCAGCCCGATGCCGAGCGCCTTGGAAGAGATGGTACCGATCATGGTTTCCTTTCGCGATCGGATGGTCGCCGACCGACGCCTGCGTCATCGGCACATCCAGCGGCGAACTTGAGGCGGATCAGCACCGTCGTGGCCGCAACCGCGGTCACCGGAAGCCCTGGTACTTGTCGAGGAAACGAACGGGACGCGACAGCGCATCCTTGCGGAAGGGATCGCCCAGCTCCTTGGTGCACATCACCTCGATGACGGTGGTGCGACCGTCATGCATCTGGGCGTCGATGGCATCCGTGAGCGCAGTACCCACGTTGTCGAGCTCGTCCACCCGTACGCCGTCGGCCCCCATGGCCAGCGCGATGTCGGCGTAGCTCTCGCCACCCTCGAGCTCGCCGGCCACGAAGCGCTCGCTGTAGAAGTCGACCTGGTTCTTCTTCTCGGCCCCCCACTGTCGGTTGTGGAACACCACCGCGGTGACCGGGATGTGGTGGCGCACGGCGGTCATCACCTCGACCATGCTCATGGCCCAGGCGCCGTCGCCGGCGTAGGCCACGGCGGGCCGGTCGGGAGCCGCCGCCTTGGCCCCGATGATCGTGGGCAGGGCGTACCCGCAGTTGCCCCAACTCATGGCGGCGAAGAACGACCGCGGTTCCTCGAAGCGGAGGTAGCTGTTGGCCACGGAGTTGATGTTGCCGATGTCGGTGGACACCATCACCCGCTCCGGCATGGCCTCCTCCAGCTCGCGCAGTACCTGGCGGGGATGCAGCCATTCGCTGGTCTCGTTGTCGGCCTCCTGGATCATCTTCAGGCTGAACTCGTCCCGCTCATGAGTCCACTCGTCGAGCTCGCGTTCCCACCCCTCCTTCTCGGCGGCGATCCGGGCAACCCGTTCGTTGCGGCTGGCGTCGCAGGCCAGGCGGCGATCGGTCAGGCGATCGAGCAGCGCCTCGGCGGCGGCACCGGCATCGCCGTGGATCCCCACCGAGATCGGCTTCACCAGACCCAGCATCTTGTTGTCGGCATCGACCTGGATGATCTTGGCTTCGTCGGGCCAGTACTCGAGGTCGTGCTGGGGCAGGGTGCCGAAGGGGCCCAGCCGGGTGCCGAGGGCCAGCACGACATCGGCTTGGGCGATGAGCTTCATGGCCGCCTTGGACCCCTGGTAGCCGAGGGGGCCGCACCACTGCGGGTGACTGGCGGGGAACGAATCGTTGTGCAGGTAGCTGTTGACCACGGGACAACCCAGCCGCTCGGCCAAGGCCACACACTCGGCCATCGCATCGCCCATGACCACGCCCCCGCCGGCGATGACCACCGGGAAGACGGCCTCGGCCAACAGGTCGGCCGCCTCGTCAAGGCTGCGGGTGCCACCCGGTCCGCGGTCGAGCACCATGGGCTCGGGGATCTCGACGTCGATGTCGCCGTAGAACCGGTCGCGGGGGATGTTCAGCTGCGTCGGGCCCATCTCCGACAGCGCCCGATCGAAGCAGCGGGCGGTGATCTCGGCGATGCGCCGCTCGTTGTTGATGTGGCCCTGGTACTTGGTGAACTCCTGGAACATCGGGAGTTGGTTGGCTTCCTGGAACCCACCCAGTCCGATGCCCATGGTGCCGGTCTCGGGCGTGACCATGACCACCGGGCTGTGAGCCCAGAACGCGGCCGCGATGGCGGTCACGCAGTTGGAGATGCCGGGGCCGTTCTGGCCGATGACCACGCCGTGGCGACCGCTGACCCGGGCGTAGCCGTCGGCCATGTGCGCCGCGCCCTGCTCGTGGACGACCGGCACCAGGCGGATACCTGCCGGAGCGAAGATGTCCATGGCATCCATGAAGGCCGACCCCATGATCCCGAAAGCGGTGGTGACACCGTTGGCCACCATGGTCTCGACGAAGGCCTCACTCGGCGTCATCCGGGTCATCGGATCCCTCCGGAACGGCTCGGGGTCGGCGGCCGCCTCCCCCAGGAACTCAGAACATATAGCGAACTCGTGAGACCGTCTGCTGGTGTCCTCATTGCTGGGCCTGGCTGCGGATCCCGGCACACAACAACTCGATCATCCCATCGAATGTGTCGTCGATGTCGTGGGGCTGGGGATAGCCGTCGCCCGACTCGAGATGGGCGAAGCCGTGGAAGGCCGACCGCAGGGCCCGGGCTGCGTGGACGCGATGGTCCTCGTCGAGCTCGAATCCGGCCAACGCCTGGGCGATGATGGCCACGATTCGCTCGACCGCCTCCTCCAGCTCCGGATCGCCCGCACAGGGGTAGCGGTCCGTGGCCGCGTAGAGACCGGGGTGGGTGCTGACCACGCTCCGCCACGCGTGACCCACGGCGGCCACGGCATCGTCGCCCGACACCCCGATGGCCGCGTCGGCGAGCGCCGCTCCGAGGTACTCCCGCCCCCGAAGACCGAGGCTCCGGAGAAGGTCCTGATGGCTGTCGACGTGGCGGTACAGGGCGGGCTGGCGAACCCCCAGCTCCTTGGCCACTGCGGTCAGCGTGACGCTGTCGATCCCGTCGCGATCGGCCAGCCGGGCCGCCGCGTCCACCACCTGACCGGTGTCGAGGGGTTGTCGGGCCATCTGCGTCCTTCGTGTTCGCCGTCGACCAGCCCCGCGGCGTCGGGGTATGTCACGCCGGCGTTGGCGCGTCTCACCATAGCGATGGAGGCCGGGCGGAAGGCCAGTAGGTTGCGCCGGCCAGCGGCGGCTGCTCCCGCTCAGGACTGGAGGGCGGCGATGACGCACACGTTGACGATGTCGTCCACGCTGCACCCGCGCGACAGATCGTGCAGCACACCGTCGAGGCCCTGGATGAGCGGTCCGAAGGCCCGAGCGCGGGCCAGCCGCTCGGTGATCTTGTAGGCGATGTTGCCGGCGTCGAGGTCGGGGAACACGAAGACATTGGCCCGACCGGCCACCGGAGAACCGGGCGCCTTGGCCACGGCCACGTCCGGATCCCAGGCCGCGTCGAACTGGAGCTCACCGTCCACGGCCAGATGAGGAGCCAACCGTCGGGCGATTTCGGTTCCGGCTCGAACTCGGTCGACCCTGGGGTGCTCGGCGCTGCCTTTGGTGGAGAAGCTCAGCATGGCCACCCGCGGCTCGTCGCCCGCCAACTGTCGATAGGTCGTCGCCGCGGCGATGGCGATGGCCGCCAGCTGCTCGGGGTCGGGATCGGGGACCACACCACAGTCGCCGTACACGATCCGCCGCCCGTCGGGCAGCTGGAAGAAGAACGCGCTGCTCACCACCTGGACGCCCGGTGCGGTACCCATCACCCGCAGACCGGCCCGGATCACATCGGCCGTGGGGCGACTGGCTCCGCCGACACAGCCATCGGCCCATCCCGCCTTCACCAACACCGCCCCGATGACGACGGGATCACGCAGGTCGACCGACCGCTCCGATGCCTGCAATCGCCGGACAACGGCATCCACGCCCTCGTGGTCGACGTCGTCGAGCCCTCCCAGGTCCCGCCCCAGCACGACGGGCTCGGCCAGGCCCTCGCGAGCCAACCGATCAGCGGCGACGGCAGCCCGCTCGTCACCCCGGTCGGCCAGGACAATGCGCTTGGGTCGAGCCCGAGCCCGCTCGTGCCACTCGGCCAGCAGGTCGCTCATCGAGCTGCGGTCAGCTCTTGCCCCGCCAAGGGATCAACCGGGCCTCGAGGAAACGCATGATCACGTCCATCAAGACGCCCAGCACCGCGATGATGATGATGCCCACCACCATGACGTCGGGTCGGAAGAACTGACGAGCGCGAAACACCATCGAACCCAACCCGGTAT
>JAOUEE010000346.1 GCA_029858875.1 Acidimicrobiia bacterium | reverse complement strand
TGCCCACCTACAGCCCGAAGACCGCCGAGATCGAGCGTGCATGGCACGTCGTCGATGCCGAGGGCATGGTGCTCGGCCGTCTGTCCACCGAGGTGGCGCGCATCCTGCGGGGCAAGCACAAGACCACCTTCGCTCCCCACGTCGACACCGGCGACCACGTGATCATCATCAACGCCGACAAGGTGGTACTCACCTCCGACAAGGCCGAGAAGAAGATGGTGTACCGCCACTCCGGCTATCCGGGCGGCATCAAGGCCCGTACCTACGCCGATCTGCTCTCCGACAAGCCGGCCGAGGCCATTCGCTCCACCGTGCGGGGCATGCTTCCCAAGACCCGCCTGGGCCGGGCCCAGATCAAGAAGCTGAAGGTCTACGCCGGACCCAGCCACCCCCACGACGCCCAACGGCCCACGCCGCTGGCCTTCGGACACGCTCGAGCGCGTGTCTCAGACTGAGGACCTCATGACCCAACCGCTCATCTCCGCCACCGGCCGTCGCAAGCGCGCCATCGCCCGAGTGCGTTTCCGGCTTGGCGACGGTGCCATCACCGTCAACGGCAAGCCGGCGGCCGACTACTTCCCGTCCGACACCCAGATGATGCACCTGGTCGAGCCGCTCAAGCTCACCGAGACCGACCAGGCGTACGACATCGACGTCTCCGTGCACGGCGGCGGCCCCACCGGCCAGTCCGGAGCGGTCCGTCTGGGTATCGCCCGGGCGCTGATCGCTCTCGATCCCGAACTGCGCGAGCAGCTGAAGCGGGCCGGATTCCTCACCCGCGACGATCGCAAGAAGGAATCCAAGAAGTACGGGCTCAAGAAGGCCCGCAAGGCTCCCCAGTACTCCAAGCGCTGATCGGCGGCCGACTCACTACTGGGTCGGCCGGACCGACTGGAGCAGCGATGCGAGGGCCCCGATTCGGAACCGACGGTGTGCGCGGCCGAGCCGGCGTGGACATCACCTCGGCCTACGTTCGGGCCCTTGGTCGGGCGGCGGCCGACGTGCTGGGCCACGAGTTCGTGGTGGGCCGTGACACCCGGGAGTCCGGCGCCGAGCTCGAGGCCGCACTGACGGCCGGCCTGGCCGACGGCGGTGCCACCAGCCTTTCCCTGGGTGTGGCGCCCACGCCCGCCGTGGCTTATCTCTGTGCGGCCGACGGACGCCCGGGTGCCGTCATCTCGGCGTCGCACAACCCGTGGCACGACAACGGCGTGAAGCTGTTCGCGGCCGGCGGCAAGAAGCTGGACGACGCGCTCCAGGTGGCCATCCAGTCCCGACTGGACGCGGCCGAACCACGCCACGAAACCTCGACTGCGCCCAGCCCCGACGGCGACGCCGAGGAGCATCTCCACCGATACCGCGACGCCGTGACCGGCTCCGTGAACGGCCGCCGCTACGACGGGCACCGCGTCATCATCGACTGCGCCAACGGCGCCAGTGTCGGCACGGCGGGCGTGGTGCTGCGCGCCCTCGGCGCCGATGTCGAGGTGCTCCACGCCGAACCCGATGGCGCCAACATCAACCACGGCTGCGGTTCCAACCACCCCGAATCCCTCCAGGCCCGGGTCGTGGAGCGGGGCGCCGAGCTCGGCTTCGCCTTCGACGGGGACGCCGACCGGGTGGTTGCGGTCGATCACACCGGGCGGCTCATCGACGGCGACCAGATCATCGCGGTGTGCGCCATCGATCGCCAGGCCCGATCCCTGCTCGCCCACGACACGGTGGTGGTCACCGTGATGACCAACCTCGGGTTCCGGATCGGGATGGCCCGACACGACATCAACGTGGTCGACACCAACGTGGGCGATCGTTACGTCCTCGAGGCCCTCGACGAGGGCGGGTGGACGCTCGGCGGCGAGCAGTCCGGCCACGTCATCTTCCGCGACCTGGCCACGACGGGCGACGGGCTGTTGACCGCGGTGCAGCTGCTCGATGTGGTCCACCGCCGAGGGGTGCCCCTCGCCCAGCTGGCCGACGAGGCCATGCGCCGCCTGCCGCAGGTGCTGGTGAACGTGCCCGTCGGGTCCGTCCCCACCGACCTGCACTTCCTGGATGACGCCGTGGCCGAGATCGAGGCCGAACTGGGCGAGCACGGTCGGGTGCTGATCCGTCCGTCGGGGACCGAGCCCCTCGTCCGGGTGATGGTCGAGGCCGAGGGGGCCGACACCGCCCAGCACATGGCCGAGCGGCTGGCCCAGCTCGTGCGGACCGGCTCCTGACCCGCCACCAGGCCCGGCCGCCGCACTCGTAGACTGATCGGGCGCGCCCCCAGGCCCTAGGAGGCTGTTCGGCTCATGTGCGGCATCATCGCGGTCGTCCGCTCCGAATCCACCCGTCCGGTCCCCACCGCCGACGAGATCGAGAAGCTCCTCGAGGCGGCGGGCCGAGTCCTGGCCGAGACCGGTCCCGAGCACGAGACCCTCGACGAGGCGGCCCGCCTGCTGGAGACGATCAATGGACTGCTGGGCGGCCTCGCCGGCGTGCAGGCGCTGCTCCAGCACCAGCTGTTGGCCGGATGCATCGGTCAGCAGCTCAGCGCCGTCGACCGGGAGGTCATGCGGCTCGAGGCCGAGCTCGACGCCGGTCGGGCGGCCGGCAGTACCCTCGAAGCGCTCAACGCCGCCATCATCCGGCTGAAGGACGCGTCGTGGGCCATCGGTCGCGACCGCCTCCGCACGGCCCGGGCCGTGGCCGATCTGTGCGGTCCCGACGCCACCGCCACCCAGCTGGCCGCAATGTTGTCCATCCAGGAAGCGCTCTCGGCCCTCGATCGTCTCGAGGTCCGCGGTCGCGACAGCGCCGGCCTGCACGTGATGGTGCGCCACCACGGGCTCGACCTCGACGATCCGGCCGTGGTGGCCGCTCTCGACCGCCGAAACGACGCCCTGTTCGGGCACCGCACCGTGCGTGTCGTCGACGGATTGCTGAGCTTCGTGTACAAGGCCGCGGCCGAGATCGGTGAGCTGGGGGACAACACCGCCGTACTGCGGGCAGCCATCGCCGACGACGACCTGCTGCGTCGGTCCCTACTCCGCCCCGAGGCCCGGGCGGTGGTGCTGGGGCACACCCGCTGGGCCAGCGTGGGCATCATCTCCGAGTCCAATGCCCATCCGCTCAACTCCCAGGAGACCGGCCGATCGGGCACCGCCTACTGCGTGGCCGCCCTCAACGGCGATGTCGACAACTTCGCTGATCTCACGGCCGCCGAATCGTTGTCCATCGCGCCCGAGATCACCACCGACGCCAAGGTCATCCCCACCCTTATGGCCCGCCACCTCGATGCCGGTGAGAGCGTCACCGACGCCTTCCGCGCCACGGTGGCCGCTTTCGAGGGATCGGTGGCCATCGGTGCCGCCACCGCCCAGGCGCCCGAGCGAATCCAGCTGGCCCTCCGGGGCAGCGGCCAGGCCCTCTACGTGGGTCTGGCCGACGATGCGTACATCGTGGCCAGCGAGCCGTACGGCCTGGTCGAGACGACCAGCCGATACCTGCGCGTCGAGGGTGAGACCCCGGGCAACCCCGACAATCCCATCGCCAGCCGTGGCCAGATCATCGACCTCGACGGCGATCGTGCCGGCTCGCTGGCCGGGATCGTGCGCCAGGCCTACGACGGCACCGACCTGCCGGTCACCGAGGCCGACGTGGTGACGGCCGAGATCACCACCCGCGACATCGACCGTGGTGACGCCCCGCACTATCTCCTGAAGGAGATCACCGAAGCGCCCGGCTCGTTCCGCAAGACACTGCGAGGCAAGCTGGTCGAGGTCGGCGATCAGCTGGCCATCCGCCTCGACACCGACACCATCCCGGCCGATGTGGCGGCTCGGGTGCAGGACGGCACCATCAAGGAGGTGCTGGTCATCGGTCAGGGCACGGCCGCGGTCGCCGGTGAGAGCCTGGCCGCCTTCCTCGCCGAGGAGTTGCGGGGACGCGGCCTGCG
>JAOUEE010000347.1 GCA_029858875.1 Acidimicrobiia bacterium | reverse complement strand
GTCGGGCTCGACCCGCACGCCGGCGCCCGGATCCTGCCCGTGCACCATGGCGAACTTGGCCCGGATGACCTCGAGGGAGTCCGACGGGTCGGACCAGTTGGCCGGGATGAGCTCGAGGATGGCTTCGTACTCGTCACTGCCCCGACTGCGCACCCATCCAGTGTGGCCCACCGGCAATGGAGTCGGAGCCGTTCACAGGTTGGCGGTCCAGGCGTCGAAGAGGGTGGCGTAGGCACCACCGGCAGCGACCAGCTCGTCGTGGCTGCCGACCTCGACCACTCGGCCCTCGTCGATCACGGCCACCCGATCGCAGCGTTCGCTGGTGGACAGCCGGTGGGCGATGGCGATGACGGTGCGCGACTGCATGAGCGTCTCCATGGCCGTCTCCACCGCAGCCTCGGTACCGGGATCGACCGACGACGTGGCCTCGTCGAGGATCAGGACACTGGGATCCACCAACGCGGCCCGGGCCAGTGACACCAGCTGCTTCTCACCGGCCGAGAGCCGGCTGCCCCGTTCGCGCACCTCGGTGGCCAGCCCGTCGGGGAGCTCGAGGAACCGGTCGAGCACCCCGATGCGGCGCAGGGCATCGGTGACCTCGGAGTCGGTGGCGCCGGGTCGGGCCACCCGGATGTTGTCGGCCACGGTGCCGGTGAACAGGTAGCCCTCCTGTGGCACCACCACGATCCGTTGCCGCAGCGACTGGAGGCTCACCGACGGCAGGCTCACGCCGTCGATCTCGATCGACCCGTCGGTCGGGTCGTAGAAGCGGGCGATCAGCTTGGCCACCGTGGACTTGCCCGCCCCGGTCGGGCCCACCAGCGCAACTCGTTCGCCGGCTGCGATCGACAGGTCGACGTGGCGCAGGACGGGCTCGCCGTCGGCGTAGGAGAACGACACATCTCGAAGCTCGATGGCGCCCCCGATGGGCAGGTCGGTCGCGTCGGCCGGCGCCCTGATGGCCACCGGCTCGTCGGTCAGCTCGTACAACTTGTTCAGCGAGGCGGCCGACGACTGCACCATGTTGAACAGCTGGCTGAGCTGTTGCACCGGTTCGAACATGCTGGACAACAACAGGATGAACGCCACAACGGTGCCCAGCGAGAGCTGACCGTCGTTGACCATCCATCCCCCGACCCCGATGGCGATGGCGGTGGTGGCCACGCCGGCGAACTCGACGATGGGCAGGTACCAGCACTGGATCCTCACCGAGTCCATGTGCGTGCGATACAACGCGTCGTTGGTGGCGGCGAAGCGACTGGCCTCGATGTCCTCACGTGCGAAGGCCTGCACGACCCGCACGCCACTGATGCCCTCCTGCAACGTGGACAGCGTGTTGCCGATGTGATCGCGCACCGCCAGATACGCCTTGTTCGAGTCGCGGTGGAACTTGACGCTGGCCGCGGCGACCAGCGGAACCGACACCAGGCACAACAGCATCAGCTTCCATGACAACAGGGTGAGGGTGGTGGCGGTGCCCACCAGCAGCAGCGAGGCGCTGGTGAACATCAACAGACCGAACTGCACCAGCTCCTGCAGGGAGTCGATGTCGGAGGTCATGCGCGAAACCAACACCCCGGCCTTCTCGCGGTCGTAGAACTCCATCGATTGCCCGAGCAGTCGCCCGAAGACGCCGTTGCGCAGATCGCGCAGGAAGTTCTCGCCCACCCGGGCCAGGCCCATGATGGCGGCCCGGAAGGTGAAGTAGGCGACGATGGCCACCACCACATAGGCGATGATCGAGCTGTTCAGCGCGGCGGCGTCGTTCTGCTCGAGCCCCTTGTCGATGGCCCGGCGTACCAGCAGGGGACCGGCGAGCATCGTGGCCGTCCACAACACCAGCTGGACCATCGACACGATGACGCCGCGCCGGTAGGGCCGCAGCAGACGAGCGGTCCGGCCGAGCACCTTGCGGGTGGCGTCGAGGTCGAGCTTGTCGCCCTCCTCGGTGCCATGCGCCATCATCCAGCCCATTCAGCGGCCCTCGATGTCGTCGGCGGCCAGGACGGATCGGTATCGCTCGTCGCGATCGAGCAGTTCCTGATGGGTGCCCTCGGCCACGATGCGACCGTCGGCCAGCAGGACCACCCGGTCGGCGAGGGCGATGGTGGCCGGGCGGTGGGCGATGACGATGGTGGTGCGGCGATCCATCACCTCGCCCAGAGCGTCGCGGATCTCGTGCTCCTTGGTGGTGTCCACCGCCGAGGTGGCGTCGTCGAGGATGAGGACACGGGGATCGGCCAGGATGGCCCGGGCGATGGCCAGTCGCTGGCGCTGCCCGCCCGACAACGAGAAGCCCCGCTCGCCCAGTTCGGTGTCGTAGCCCTCGGGCAGGTCCTCGATGAAGTCGTGAGCGCCGGCCAGCCGGGCGGCTCGCACCACCGTGTCCATGTGGGCATCCGGGTCGGCGAAGGCGATGTTGTCGCGCACCGACGCGCTGAACAGGAACGTCTCCTCGAACACGATGCCCACCGCACGACGAAGCTCCTGGTGACGGATCTGGCGCACGTCCACCCCGTCGAGACGGACCGACCCGGCGTCCACGTCGTAGAACCGGGGCAGCAGCCGGGCCACCGTGCTCTTCCCCGATCCGGTCGGGCCCACCAGGGCGACGGATTCGCCGGGTTCGATGCTGAGCGTCAGTCCATCGAGCACCCCGGCCTCGGTGCCGGGGTGGTACGCGAACGACACGTCGTGGAACTCGACTCGGCCCAGTGCGCCGCCGGTGGGCAGCGCAGTGGGCGAGGCAGGATCGGCGATCAGCGGTGCGGTGGCCAGCACCTCGTCGATCCGTTGCCCCGCGGCCGCGGCCCGCTGTCCATTGGCCACGACCATGCCCAGCATGCGCAGCGGTTGGACCAGCATGAGCACGTAGATGTTGAAGCTCACCAGCTCGCCCACCGTCATCTGGCCGTCGAGCACGAGGTGGCCGCCGTAGCCCAGCACGGTGATGAGCCCGATGTTGGGCAGCAGCTCCATCCCGGGCAGGAAGGTGGCGCGGGTGCGAGCGGCTCGCATGGACTCGGCGAAGACGTCGTCGGCCTCGGCGGCCAGCTTCGCCGCCTGTACCGGCTCGGAGCCGAAGCCCTTCACCACTCGGACGCCGGCAACCGTCTCCTCGACCACGCTGGCCAGCTGGGCCGACTCCTGTTGGATTCCCAGTACCGCCGGATGGAGGTTGGAGGCGAACCGCTTGCCCAGCACGTTCACCAGCGGCAGGCTCACCAGGGCCAGCAGGGCCAGCGTCGGTTGCAGCACCAACATGATGACGGTGACCGAGGCGACGATCAGCAGGTTCCCGGTGGTGAGCGGCACCAGGGTGATGACGTTCTGGAAGTGCTGGAGGTCGGTGTTGCCGCGACTCATCAGCTCGCCGGTGGCGGTCGTGTCGTGGAACGAGAAGTGCAGGCGTTGGATGTGGGCGAAGATCCGGTCGCGCAGGCGGGCCTCGATGATGCGGGCATTGCGGAAGGCCACATAGCGTCGGACCCCGAGGAACACCGCCGATACCAGCCCGGCGATCACGATCAGGATCGACCAGCGCAGCAGTGGCTCGTCGCCGGTGATGCTGCGATCGACTCCCATCTGCACCAGCAGGGGCACGGCCACCCGTCCGGCCGTCCAACCGAGCGAGGCCACCATGCCGACGAGGATGCCCATCCGCTCCTCTTTGATGGACGACCACAGCAGGCTCCATCCGCGACGACCGTCGGATGTCGCCGTGGCGTCGACGACCAGACCGGACTCGCGCGCGCTGGGTGTTCGATCGTTGGTTGGTGCGGCCAGAACCCATCCCTTCGGTCCCTCGACCCTCACACCTGACGCGAGGGAGTGCCAATTGATTCACCGGCCGGTCTCGGTGCCCCGGGCCCCGCACCCGGGACTTCGGTCCCTTGGCCCGGCATCGTATCCGCGGCACCATCTCTCCAGTCCGCATCGA
>JAOUEE010000345.1 GCA_029858875.1 Acidimicrobiia bacterium | reverse complement strand
AGATGACCATCTCGGTTGGTTCCCAGCGGTGGAAGTAGCTGAGGTCCCTGGCGGCATCGACGATCTCGTCGCAGACGGCGGCGAGCAGCGCCTCGCCGTCGGGGTCCTCCCGGCCCTCGATGCCCTTGGCCATCCAGGGAGAGACGTGCAGCACCTTCTCGCCGGAGTTGCGGGTCCAGACGGCGGGGTGGATCGCCCGGGGCCGACCTTCGTACTCCGTCATCACATCGATCGCGCCGGCGGACGGCCGGACCTCGACGAATCCGTCGGGCCGCCCGTACCGCAGGTTGTCGAGGATGACGTCCATGGCGTACAGCACCATCTCACCCTCGATGCGATCGCGGATCTCGGGTGAGACGGCCTGGTACAGGGCGATGCCGTCGACGAAGCCGGTCATCCCCCCCTCGGAGGGGATCTCGACGGCGCGCAGCACGCCGGCCCGGTTGAGCTCGTTGTTGTAGCAGTGGTCGAAGTGCCACGGCAGCCACTGCGACAGCAGCTGGTCGTCCAACCGGACGACGCCTCCCGCGTCGGGATCGTGGCGTATCTCGATGACGCCGAGCATGTCATCGCCGCCGACCCGGGGCGTTGCCTTGCTGGGATGGTCCTTGAGCGGCCCGAACACCTTGCTGATCTCCACCTGCATCTGCGGGGTGGGTTCGACCCCCTCGAAGATCAGCAGACCGCTCCCCTCGAAGTGCTGGTTGATCTCGGCCCGCACGCCCGGGTCACCGAGACGTTCGAGGGTGACGCCGCCCACGCGGGCGCCGAAGCCGTCGTCGCGGATGGGATGCACGGTGATGGTGGACATGGTCAGCTCCTCACGGACCCGAAACCGTCCTCACGGCCACGAGTCGGGTGGGTCATGATCGATCGCCGGAGATCGTCCGGTCGGCCCAGTCGACGAGTTGGGGGATGAGCAGTGGCCAGCGGACGAAGAGCGAGCCCACCTGCTCGACCGCTGCTCGGCGTTCGTTCCACTCGTCGTCGCCCCAAGGCGGATCGACCAGCTCGGCGCCGGGCAGGCCCGCGGCCAGCGCTTCGGAGGTGGACCGGGTGTGCGACATGTCGGATGCACCGCTGCGGAAGACCAGGATCGGGATGTCGAGGCGGGCGACGTCGTCGTCGTCCAGCCCGGGAACGAGTGAATCGTCGCAGGGGCAGTAGGCCAGCATCCAGCGGTCCATCACTTCGAGGAACTCCTGTCGATCCATCGCCAGGAACCGCTCCCGGTTCGCCGGGTTCTGTTCCAGCACCTCCTGCCACTGGTCGAGCGCGACGACCGCCTCCATCCCGCCGTGCCATGCCGCGTCGGCCGACGGCATCCCATAGTAGTTGGCCAACTGGAGTAGCCCCGGCACGCCGCCGCTGATCCACCACATGGCCAGGCCGGCGGTGACATCGGGATTGCGGGCGGCGGTGAGCAGCGAGACCCGCGCCCCGCCGGAGCCTCCGGCGATCACCGTCGGGCCGAGATCGAGATGGCGCAGCAGGGCGCCGAGCGCTTCGGCTTGGACCTCCGACTCGGACCGGCCGCGGAACGCGACCGACGACGCGCCGCAGTTGGGTCGGTCCCAGGTCAGCACCTGATTGCCCTGGTCGGCCAGTGTTCGGGCCATCTCGGGGAGCCCGCCGACTTCCTTGGTGAACCGCCCACCTGGTGTCAACACCCAGGGTCGACCCTCGCCCACCAACTCGTAGGCGATCTCGAACCCGTCCAGCTCAGCGACCGGCATGCCCGGCTCCCCCCGTTCGGACGAGTTCTACCACCGGCGGAGCGGCCACGTCGATCCACGTTCGGTGTCGTCTCGCGACGCCTGGTGCGGACCGGGTTCGCGCCCGTCGTCGATCTCGACGATGGACATGGAGTAGGGCCTGGTGGCGTGGCGTCCGAACCGTGACCAGACGGCAATGGTCACCCGGAATGCCCTGATCGGTGGGGCGAAGCTCGAAGGGGCAAAGGCCACAGGAATCGCAGTGCACGCGGTCCCAGCGAGGACCGGCCCGGGGCCTCAGAACTGGCTGAGGTCGAGGGGGATGGCGATGGTGTGTCCGCCTCCGGCGAATACCCGCTGCCAGTTGGCGGCGGTGCCCACCTGGCGCGGGAGGGTGGTCGCACCGCCCGTGACGCCCACCTGACCCCATATGTTGTTGCCCCAGCACCACAGGGTGTTGTCGGTGCGGGTGGCGCAGGTGTGGTTGGCGCCGGCATCGGGGCTCGACCAGTCCGTCGCGGTGCCCACCTGGGCCGGAGAGGTCTGGTTGCCGGTGCCCGTTCCGAGCTGACCGAAGCTGTTGCTACCCCAGCACCACAGGGTGTTGTCGGTGCGGGTGGCGCACGTGTGGCTGGTGCCGGCCGTGACCCGCCTCCAGTTGGTGGCGGTGCCGACCTGGGTGGGGCTGATCCGGACGGTGGTGGTGCCGTCGCCCAGCTGACCGTTGCTGTTGTCGCCCCAGCACCACAGCGTGCCGTCGGTGCGGGTGGCGCACGTGAACCCGCCGGTGGCGCTGACCTGACTCCAGTTGGTGGCGGTGCCGACCTGGGTGGGGGTGGTGCGGCTGGTGGCGGTGCCGTCGCCCAGCTGACCGATGCCGTTGCTGCCCCAACACCAGAGGGTCCGGTCGGTGCGGGTGGCGCAGGTGTGATCGAAGAAGCTGGCGGTGATCTCGTTCCAGTTGGTGGCGGTGCCGACCTGGGTGGGGGTGGTGCGGGTGGTGGTGGTGCCGTCGCCCAGTTGGCCGTTGAGGTTGTCACCCCAGCACCAGGCGGTGTGATCGGCGCGGATCGCGCACGAGTGGTCGAACCCTCCGGCCACGTTCGCCCAGTCGTTGCCGCCGCCGACACGCCCCATGCGTGTGCGGTTGGCGGTGGTGCCGTCGCCCAGTTGGCCGGACGTGTTGGAGCCCGTGCACCAGAGGCTGCGGTTGAGGCCGATGGCGCAACTGTGGCGGAACCCGGCCTCGGCCGTGAGCCACGACGTGGGCGAGCCGACTTCCACTGGAGCGTTGCGCTGGGTGGTGGTGCTGTCACCCACCGACCCGCTGCCGTTGTCGCCCCAGCACTGGGCGCCGCCCGCGGACCGGACCCCGCAGCTGTGCAGATCGGCCGCATCGACGCTCACCCAGTCGGTGAGGGTGCCCACCTGGGTGGGAACGTGCCTGTCGGCACCGGTGCCGTCCCCGAGCTGGCCGAAGAAGTTCATGCCCCAGCACGAGATGGTGTTGTCGCTGCGTCGACCGCAGGTGTGGTTGCTGCCGCTGTCGACGCTGGCCCAGTTGGTGTCGCTGCCCACCTGGTTCGGCGTACTTCGCGCGGTGGTGGTGCCGTCGCCCAGCTGACCCGAGCCGTTGTTGCCCCAACAGGTGATCGTGCCGTCCACCTGGTTGGCGCAGGTGTGGAAGTTCCCGGGGCTCACGGCCAGCCAGCCGTTCTCCGTGCCGATCTGGACCGGGCTGGTGCGTTGGGTACTGGTCCCGTCGCCGAGCTCGAAGTTGGCGTTGCGTCCCCAGCACCAGAGCCGGCTGAACCCCAGGGCTCTGACGCCACAGGTGTGGGCGAGACCGCCGCCGATGTCGAGCCAGTCGGTGCTCGTGCCGACCTGCACGGGGGCATTCTGCTGGGTGGTCGTGCCGAGCCCGAGTTGGCCGTTGGTGTTCTGCCCCCAGCACCACAGGGTGAGATTGGAGCGTCGACCACAGGTGTGGTTTCCCACCGAGCTCACCTCGACCCAGTTGGTGGCGCTGCCGATCTGCACCGGCGTGGTTCGCTGGATGGTGGTGCCGTCGCCCAGCTGCCCGAAGTTGTTGCCACCCCAGCACCACAGCGTTCCTGGCGACCGCAGGCCGCAGGTGTGGAAGCCGCTGGCCTCCACCGCTGTCCAGTCGGTGGCGGTGCCGACCTGGGTGGGAGCGGTCCGATCGATGGTGCTGGCATCACCCAGCTGACC